>JBLFXD010000129.1:0-11156 GCA_047611045.1 Planctomycetaceae bacterium
CCGTACGGTCGTGCTTCTTTCACCTTTTCCAATTGTTGCAACTGGTGGTCGCACTGACCGAGCAACTGGATGCAGTCGATTTCGAACTGAGCGGCATCAAAGACAGCATCTGCCTAGTCGTGCTTCTCAAGTTCTTTGGCAAACTGGTCAAGGTTCATGATGATTCGAACGCAAACGATGGATCGATGTGAGCATCCTTGTAACCAGAAGCGTCTTTGCAGTGCTGGTTATGGAGGCCCGTCAACGCAGCTTGTGAGAGAAAACTACCGACGTTGTGTGACTTAGAAAGTTGGTGCCGCTGCGTTTTCGCCGATGTACTTTTCGACTTCTTCGATCAATCCTTCCGGCACGAACGGCTTCACGATGTAGCTGGTGCAGCCGACCATCTTTCCGCGAATTCGATCGAAGACGCCGTCCTTACCCGACAGCATGACGACGGGAATGTGCCGTGTTCGTTCGTGCTTTCGGATCAGGCTGCAGAGTTGATAGCCGTCGAGTCGAGGCATGTTCGTATCAAGCAAAATCAAACTCGGTTCGTGACGGGCGATTTCCTTGATCGCTGCGACGCCGTCGAACGCCGTTATGACCTTGTAGCCGCAGCCTTGCAGGGTCAATTGTACGAGCTTGCGAATCGTCGGGCTGTCGTCAACGACGAGGACTGTCGGTGTCACTTTGCTTTCGTCGCCGCTGGAATCGTGCTCGGCATCGACGTCGATGTGGGCTTCGTGGGCGGCATTGACAAAGTCTGACTGAAGCCCTGCGGCATTGTCTGTCAGTTCTTCCTCGGCAACTTCGGCGGACAGAATTTCTGCCGCAGCGACCTCGGCGAGTGCTTCTTCCTCGACTGCCGAAGCAGACTCCGCAATCGGGATAAACTCATCGGCTTCCGCAGACCACTCCGACTGATCGTCGCATGAATCAAGGCTGCCCGCCCACGCCGGGCTTGATTCGTCGGCCGAGTGATCGGCGATTGGATATTCGGCCCGTGGTTCATCGGCGGCTGGTTCATCGGCGGCTGGTTCATCGGCGGCTGGTTCTGCCGGAGTTTCAAATACTTCTGTTGAAGGCGTATCGTCCTGCCGAATGGTCCAGGGATCATTCGTCACTGACACACCAGCAGCCAGGCCGCCGTCATTGGACGCTTCGCCGTTATCTGTTTCAGCCAGCATGGCTTGGGCGACGGCGAACAGGTCAGTGTCTGGATGCAGCAACGTTTCGGAGTCGACGTCTGGCGCGTTGCGGACTGTGTCGTCGCCGCTGACGTCCGCCGACAGCTCATTCAACGCTTCGAAGGATCGTTGTTCAGGCCCGTTCTCGGGAGCTGAATCGATTCCCGATGCGGACTCAACAGCTTCGGAGTAAGCCGTTGCGGGCTCGTCATTTGGTTCAGAGGTTGGTGACTCCGGCAACGCTGCAAAGGCGTTTGCGACGGAATCTTCGTGGTGCGTGTCACCGATTCGAGGCGAGGATAAGGCAACATCAGATGTGTCGGTGGCGTCGCTTGGGGAATCGTCGAAGCTGGTCTCGGTGCCGCATAAAGCTCGGGCGAATGCGATTCCGGCCTCGGCGATCTCGCTGTAGCGGGCGTCTCGCTGAGCCACCTGCAGGCATCGATACATGCTCGTCGGTGAGTCTGACAGCCAGGCCAGCCACAGCCACACCAACGGGTCGTCAGACTGCATCTCCGCAGCCTGTTGACAATGGAAGCGGGCCAGAGCGGGTTGCCCGGCTCGTGCTGCGTGGATGGCTCGTGAAAGTGAATCAGTATTCTGCATGACAGCGAGTCCTCAGGGAGTTGCTGTGCCGCGGTAACGGCCCGCTTTTTGATTGAATGACGCACGTTGGGGATCTGTTTTTAGAACGTGAGTGCCGAAACCTAGGCCAAAGCACCGTAGTTGCAGCGGTATATGACGGCTTTGCAACAGGCGTTCTGGAATTGCGAGACGGACCTGAACGGTGCTTCCAGCTGCGACGATTCGCTGGATTATGCCGGATGTTTCAGTTCGCGAGATTTCGTCGGCACGCAGATCGCTCGGCAACGAGGCCTAATGAAAAGGCGTCATCGAGTGATTACCCGATGACGCCCAGAACGACGTCACGGTGGATTCGGTCGACGCCTTCCTTCGTTCCGTGGACAGGCTTTCCACGCGGGTGATCGCGCCAGGCGGCTGACTTGAGAACGGCGTTGAGTTGTTCGTGTGGCGAGTCGGCAACGAGGTCAATTTTCCGCTGAATCGCGATCTTTTCCTGCTCGACATCGTCCTCGGGGACGGCCGTGTTCACCAGGATGTCGCCGACAAGTTCCATCGCGTAGGTCACGTATTCGTCAAGAATGTCTGCGTAAACGCAGGTGTAGCTGCGGGCGGTGAATGCTCCCATTTGCTCGCCGGCGCTGCGCTTGACATACCCTGCGGAAACTCAGGGGCAGTCAGCCGGCGGTTGCTGCTTCGGCCGGAACTTCTTCTGCAGATGGTCGGGCCAGTTCGCCGCGGCGGCGGCGGAGCTTTTCGAGGTAATGCTCGAGCATCCGATTCTTTGGCGCGTTGCTCGTCAGAATCTGCAATCGATCGATGGCTGTTTCGAGATAGCTGAGTGCTGCCGCTGGTTCATGCTGAGCAACGCTGATTTCGGACAGCCCCCATAGCGACTGCAGATAGGCAATCTGGTAGAGCGACACGGTTACAAAGCGTTCCGCCAGAGGTTGTTGAAGATCGATGGCCTGGTGGAAGGACTCTGCCGCCAGCCCGTAGCTTTCCTGTCGCTGAAGCAGCACTGCCTGGCGACACAATGACGTGCCCATGAGAGCCTGGTATTCGGTGACGTTGGGGTAGCTCGCGATTAAGTCTTCACACAGAACGATCGCGCGACGAACTCGCTGCAGCGGTTCTGTCGAAGTTTCGGTGTCGCCGTTTCTCGAGGAGCGGATGCAAAGTGTGTCTGCGAGTTCGAAGCGGTAGACCGGCTCTTCTGGAAAGTCGCGAGCGAGTTCGTCCAGATGTTGAATCGCCGTGGCGATGGCCACTTTGCCCATTTCTGGATCGTTGGCGATTCTTGCAACGGTCGCTCGATTGCGCCACGCGATCGCCAGTTCGAGGCGATAGTCAGGTCGCGACGGCTCCTGCTCAAGTAACTCGGCCAGTAGGGCGAGTGACTGGTCGCTGGTTCTGCGGAACATTTCTGACCAGTTTCGGAATCCACCTCGCGAGCTTCCACCCGGCCCGGGACCGCGTCGGCTTCCTGCTGGTTGGTCACCGTCCAAGCGTTCCGGTTGTGATCGTCCGTCGCCGGAGTTGCTTTCGCCCGATCGCTCGTCGCCTGGGCGTCGATCACCCGTTTCACCGCCCGGCCGGCGACTACGTTCTCGACCGCTGTCGCCGCGCGATCTTCCGTCGGACGGTGGCCGAACACTCGAGGAGCCGTTCCTGGCCAGAGACATCAGCGCGGACATTCCGGATCGGGATCCGATTGTCGTCAGCAGGCCGAGTGTTCGGGCGAGTTCCAGTTTTCCGTTGGCTGTGTCCATTACCCCGGCAGACTCCTCCAGCAGGTCTTTCGCACGGCTGTGTTGCTCAACGGCTCCCCGCATGGCACCGCGTCGACTGGCGGCGATCGCAATTTCGTTATGGATACGAGCCTGCGCGATGACCAGTTGCAGATCGTCGGGCTTTTGTGCGGAAAGAGTTTCAAACGCGTCGAGAGACTGGCGGTACGTTTCTTCGGCCTCTTCGAACCGGCCAAGTCGTTGCTGAATGTCACCGACTCGCTTTCGCGCGGACGCCGACTGCAATCTCAGGTCCGTCCTATTCTGACCGGCAAAGTCGTCGAAGAACGCCAGCAACGCTTCCAGCAGGTCGGCATCGGCCGCGGTTAACATCGTGTCGTAGACGCGAGGTTCTTCTTCGCTGGGATCATCATCGTCCAGATTGAGCGTCAATGACTGAGGCACTCCGCGCGAGGCGACGTTGTCGATGATCGAGTCGAAAGCTTCGATCGCCAGTTGCAGGTTCTGCTCGGCGCGAGCGTACTCGGCACGAGCCAGCTTTGACGAAGTTCGTTCCGCAACCAGTGACTGGTCGAGTTGAGCCTGTCGTTCTTCGAGCTGCCCTTGACGTTCTTCGAGTTGGGACTTCTGCACCTCGACAATGTCCAGGGCTGCTTGAGTTCGGTACTGACCGACGGCGAAGACAACCGCGACAGTCGCCAACAACGCGACGGTCGCTCCGCTGAGTGATGCCACGACGGGGTTTCGCCGAGCCCATCTGACAAACTGTTCTGCCGCCGTTGCTCGACGAGCAAGCACGGGGCGATCTTCCAGGAATCGCCGAAGATCGTTCGCGAGTTCGCCGGCAGTTCCATATCGGTCCGCCGGGTTTGTCGCGCACGCTTTTTGAGTGATGGTTTCGAGGTCGCGCGGAATGGCATCGTTGATCGAGCGTAACCCGGGCGGCATCGAACTGGTCTTTTGCGAAATCAACGGGCCATGTCGAGACTCTTCAAACGCCGGCCTCAGCGCCAGCAGTTCGTACAGTGTCAGGCCCAGACTGTAGATATCGCTGCGCGTGTTCGAGTCGCCGTTGAACTGCTCCGGGGCCATGTACCGGAGCGTTCCGACGATGTCGCCGGTGTTGGTAATGCCTTCCTGATCTTCGTGGCGGGCGAGCCCGAAGTCGGTGACCCAGACAACTCCCTGCCGATCAAGCAGCAGATTTGACGGTTTGATGTCTCGATGCAGAACACCGTGCTGATGCGAATAGTGCAGCGCGTCGGCGACTTGAGCGCCAAGCCTCGCGACGCTTCGCCAGTACTTCATCGAAATGGCAGGCAGGCCGTTTCCAGCCGTTAAGCTCTCGGCCTCTGCTTGCGGATTTTCGGATTCGGCAACTGAATGAGAACCGGCGTCTCTGCTGAGAAGTCGCTCGGAAGTCGAGTCGGTATCCGCCTGCAGCCTTCGATCTTTGTGCGTGCCGGACAGGAGAACGTGTGCGGCACCTTGAGCATTGAAGAGCCGCGTCGCGTCGCAACTTTCATCGACTCGCAGGTCATTTCGTGGGATGTCGTTGTCAGTGACTGACGCCAACAGCCTGTCGGACAGCGACCCACTACCAGACTGAGCAGAACCGTCGCGTTTGAGCGGTCGCCCACCGACGGAACGAATGACATCGCTCAGCGGCACGCCATCGATGAACTGCATCGCGAAGAAGTGGAGGTCTCTTTCCTCGCCGGTGCCGTAAACCGGAACGATGTTCGTATGGTGAAGCCGGGCCGCCGCTTCCGCTTCGCGATTGAACCGTTGAATCTGTTTTTCAGAGCCCGCGACGTTTGGTCCGAGAACTTTCAGCGCGACGCGTCGCTTCAACGATTTCTCGACGGCCTCATAAACAATCCCCATGCCGCCTCGGCCGACTTCACGCAGGATTTGAAAGTCGCCCAGTGTTTCCAGCGAGTCGGTGATCAGGCGGCTGGTCTGTCGTTCAAACTTCCGCTCTGTGTGTTCCTTCCGGCTGAGTTTCTCCATCATCTCAATGGACGGAAACGTCGCGCGGATGTCGTCTGCCAGTTCCGGATGTCTGGCGACGTAGTCGTCGATTGACGGCCCGATACCTTCGCGCAGTTCGGCAGCGAACTCGTCCGCCAGAACGTCGACGGGGTTTCTGTCAGAAGTCGTGTCGGTCACGAATCCGGCCCCTGAAAATGAGGAAGCGTCGCCAGCACGTCTCCGAGTCGCTTGATCGCTCGCACATACCGATTGCTCGCGGCGGTTCGGCTGATCTCAAGGATGTCGGCGACCTCGTTATTACCAAGTTGTTCAAAGTGCCGCAGGGCAAGAACTTCGCGGTCGGTGTCGTCCATCGTGGAGAGTGCTTCACGGAGTTGATCGTAATCTTCCTGCCGACGGGCGGCGCCGCTGGGAGACGTCAACTGACCGACCAGAGCTTCGGCAATCGAGAAGGTAGTCTCGTTGGGCCCTTTTCGGTTCAGCCGTACTTCCATATTCGGATGCCGCTTCTGGCCGAGGTGCCGACGATGGACCGAGACCAGCGTCTGCCAGGTGATCTGTCGGACCCAGACGTAAAACGCGACGGTCGGATTGGACGTGTAGTCGCTGATTCGGCGCGCGATTTCGATGTACGCCTCCTGAATGATGTCCAGAGAATCGACGCGTCCGCGCAGCCGCCGGTCCAGCCGAAATTCGACCATTCGCTCCAGTCGAGGCTGAAATTCAGAGAACAGTTCCGCGACGGCAGCGTCGCCGCCAGCGATCAACTTGTTGATGACCTCTTCTTCCATAAACCCAATGTGACTTTGTGACTCGCCGAAAGCAAACTGTAGTTACCGCAAGGCTGGTCAGATGATCCACACAAGCTGGACAAGGAGCCGTTGTGTCCGGATGGAATTCCTCGCGATTTCGCTGTGGATGAGCGGGGCGGTTTTTCAGTACTTCCACGAGTATCTCGGGGATTCCACACGGCCGGCCAGAAGCTCGCGGAGGCAATTCAGGATGGTCAGGTTGAAAGTTCTTCTGAAAATTCGAAGCGGAATGAGAATCCTCATCCTTGCAGGAATCGCCGCTGCGTGCCTTCAGGCGTCGACGATGGACGCTCAGGATAGTGCTCGTTCAGGCCAGTCCCGCACCAATGTTGCCGACCGGAAACCTGCTAATCGAGACCGGTCAGGAGAGAAGTCGGCCACCGCAACGGAGCGGTCTGGAAGGTCTTACGGGAAAGCTGGAAAACGAAGGCCGGACTTCAATCGCGACGAACGGGACAACCGCGATGAGCGGGAGGCTCCGTCGCCATTCTTTCTCGAAGGTGACTTTGAGAGCCTCCCAGCCAGTGAAGGATTCATCTTCGTGAATGGCGAGTTTCTGTCTGGTCCTTACACCTTTCGTTCGTCGGAAAAGCGGACATTCGTTAACGGTGTGATGATCGCCGCAGAGCTCGTGAGGGTCGGTTCCGTGCCTGGCTCTGACGATGGCGAAGAAGGATATGGCAGAGGGGGGCGAAGGCGGGGGCAGGGGACTCAGCAAAGTTACGCTGAGTTCCTTAGTAAGCGTTTTTCGGAATCAAGACAGGTACTCGTCGCTTTTGATGGGCTGCCACCGGCTTTGTTGTCAAAGACGGCTGGCGGAAACGATCTACTGAGTGTCCTGGTTTCAGAGAGTCACCGGCCGACATTACTCCCTGAAGTGCTGTCGTTTGCCGGTCCGCCAGAAGCTGCTGCAAAGTGGTCTGACTGGATTGCGAGTTTTCAGCCGCACAACGAATTCCTTGCAGCAGCTCAGCCCATCGTCGATGCCATCGATTCGGTTCATCACGAGGGGCAGGTCCGAAATGCGGCGATCCGGCGGCTGGAAAGTTTTTCGTACCCGCTGACGATCGCCGGAATGATTATGAGTGTGTTTGCGATTGGTCATCTGATGTCCAACCCTCCGAACGGCGGCAAATCCCCAGACGAAGTAGAGATGTCGCCCGAAGTTGTGCGGATCGTCACACGGTCCTTGATGCTTGTCGTTGCGTTGTCTTTGCTCGACTTGATCTGGACATTGCTGGCGTCTCAGGCGGGAACCATGCGCGAACTCAATCCGGTTGGCGGCCGACTGATCGATGACCCGGCAAAACTGATTCTGTTCAAAGTCGCCATGACAGCGTTGGCTGCTGGTTTGATCTTTAAGCTTCGATACTACCGCCGTGCTCAACTTGCTTCGTGGTGGGCGTGTCTGATCCTGACACTGTTGACGGTTCGGTGGCTGACGTTCAACTCGATGCTTGCGTGAACTCAACTGGTTTCAACGGGGCTCCGATTCTGCTCGGTGTCGCCCACAACTCTTATGCAGTTTTGACAATCGACTTAATGAAGGAATTATCGGAATGAAGTGTCTCATGAAAATTTCCAGCATCGGCCTCGCGCTGGCGATGATGCTGTCAACAGTCGCTCAGGCTCAGGAAGAACGACAGCGCGACGGTGCCGACCGCGACCGCGAACGCGGTCAGCAGGGCCAGGGACAAGGTCAGGGTCGGCAACGAGGCGGCGACCAGGGCGGTCGTGGACAGCGCGGCGGCGGATTCCCTGGTGGTGGCGGCCGTCCCGGCGGTGGAGGGATCGACAAGCTGACGCTGGTTTCTGCGAAGCCGGTCCAGGAAGAACTGAAGCTCGGCGAAGACGAACTCTTCTTCGTGAAGCAACTTTCCGACGAGCTTCGGGCGGATTCTCGTGAGCTTTTCACAGGGCTCGACTTCCGCAACCTATCTGACGAGAAGCGCGAAGAGCTTGGCAAGAAGCGGGCAGCACTTGTCAAAGAAGCAGAAAAAGGTCTGACCGAACTCCTGTCGGAAGCGCAGTCAAAACGGCTCGACGAGATCGCTCTTCAGCTCATGGGACTTCGAGCGTTGGCGAATGAGGACGTCGCCAAAAAGCTCAAGTTGACGTCCGAGCAGAAGAAAGGCATTGAAGACGCCAGGAAGTCCGCTGACGACGATCGTCGAAAGATGTTCGAAGAAATGAGAGCCGCTGGCGGTGCCGGTGGTGGCTTCGAAGGAATGCGGGAGAAGATGGAAGCATCTCGCAAAAAGAGCGATGAACAACTGCTGGCCGTTCTCTCGGACGAACAGAAGAAGCAGTTCGACGACATGAAAGGCAAGCCGTTTGAAGTCGATCCTCGAACACTCTTTGGCGGTCGCGGGCGAGGCGGCCAAGCTGGAGGAGGACGCGGCGGCGATCGCGGACGTGGTGGTGATCGCGGTGGCCGACCGGAAGGCGAAGGCGGCGGACGACCTCAACGACCAGCTGCTGAATAGTCGCACTTTCTGATTTCGCACCAGCTCGCTCATTCAAGTTATGGATGAGCGAGCTGTTTTGTTTAGCGCGGGTCGGCAGCGCCGGATTCCGGCTGCTTGTGCCCGATCGAAAAGCCGCCGCTCTCGTTGCGTCGTCCGGTTCCGCACCTCCACGGCAGCTGGCGTGGAATCGGCTTCCGGGAGAGCGGCGGCCCTTTCTTACGATCAGCTCGTTGATCACGAAGTAACGAGACTGGATAGTTGATTGCTCATTTGTCAACTCCTTGCGATGATCTCCGTCTGTTAGTTTCGGCGAAGTCACTGCTCAATGCACCCCTTCGACGACACTCTGACTGAACACCCCTGCAACCGATCGTCGCGTTTCGCTCATGCCAGCAAAATATTCTACCGAACTGCCAACGCGGCTCGACTTCACAGTCAAAGCTTCAAAGGAAGCGGCTGAATTCATCATGTGCCACTACCAGTCTCCCGAACTGGCAGTCGAACGAAAACGTGATTCCTCACCAGTCACTGCCGCAGACCGAGGTGCCGAAGAACTCCTGCGTCGGCTGATCAGTATCCAGTATCCGGACGATGGAATTCTTGGCGAAGAGTTTGAAGAAACGCGGGGCACCAGCGGCTGGCGATGGATTCTTGATCCCGTCGACGGAACGAAATCGTTCATCCACGGCGTCCCACTTTTCGGCACGTTGATCGGGTTGGAATACGACCACAAACAGGTGCTGGGCCTTTGCCGATTTCCGGCGCTCAATGAAGTGGTCTTTGCTGCGGAAGGACTTGGAGCCTGGTGGCAGATTGGCGAGAATCATCGTCGACCAGCTCGCGCGTCCGACGTCAAGAAAATGGACGAAGCCGTTTTCTGCACGACGACCATTCAAGGCTGGCGGCGAGTCGGTCGGCAGGCTGCCTTCGACAAACTCTGCGATTCAACAGCGATCAGCCGAGGGTGGGGCGACTGCTACGGCCACATTCTGGTCGCCACTGGCCGAGCCGATCTGATGGTCGATCCGCTGCTCAACCCGTGGGACTGTGCGGCGCTGATTCCGATCATGCAGGAATCCGGGGGACACTTTGTCGACTTCAACGGCGACGTGACCATCCACTCAAACAATGGACTTTCGGTCAACGCTCATCTTCGAGATGCCGCATTGGAGATCCTCCAGACGCCTGAAAACTAACGGGACTCATCACTCGATTTGTCTCGAATCAGAAGTGGAAAAACCGGCACCGCCGAAAACCTTCGAAGAATCCGCGCGAAGACTCGACTAACGTCCTGGAAGTTGCCGTATCGAGTGTTGCATGGCCGCAGACCATCGACTAGAGTTTCGCGTCTTCGAGATTAGCGGATCGACGCAAGTCGTTTGACAGCTTGGAGATTGCGACAGACGAGTCAACTTGGGTCACCATTTTGACGAGCTATGCAAACGGAATTTCGGTTCCAGACTCAGCAAAACCTGACAGCGCACCAACAGCTGTCGGCAGAGAACGACGGGCGGATAGCTCAGTTGGTAGAGCACAGGATTGAAAATCCTGGTGTCGGGGGTTCAAATCCCCCTCCGCCCATTTCGCTAAAGCCAGTAACCTCAAAGGGTTGCTGGCTTTTCTTTTGCGCTGGCAATGACTTCCAACGCTCTTCCGTTTCTGCCAATTGCGAACGATTTTCGTCGACAAGAGACATCTCAGAATCCTGCTTTTCAGAGCGATAGTATCAGGTGATACTATCACGTATGCCGCCCTTCGAAATCACGTCTGAAAGCATCCGGCTTCTGGCCGAGATTGAACGGTCAATTGGCCGGTATGAGGGGCTGCACCGCCCGCGACCAGCTCCGCAGTTACGGAAGTCGCTGCGCGTCCGCACGGTGCAGAGCAGCGTCGCCATCGAAGGCAACACGCTGACCGAAGAACAGATTACCGCTCTCCTGGACGGTCGCCGCGTCGTCGGTCCGCCGCGCGAGATTCTCGAAGCGCAGAACGCTCTGACAGCGTATGAGCAGTTGACCGAATGGAACCCGGCCAGCCGCGACGACATTCTGTCCGCTCACGGCGTCCTGATGTCAGGTCTGATCAAGCGGGCCGGCAAGTGGCGTCGCAGTAGTGTGGGCGTGCTCCAGGGAACCCGAGTCGCTCACATCGGTCCGCCAGCGAATCGAGTCGCCGCTCTGGTCGGTGACGTGCTCGACATCCAGCAAACAGACACGACCACGCATCCGGCAGTCAAAGCCGCCGTCGTTCACTACGAACTGGAATTCATCCACCCGTTCGAAGACGGCAACGGCCGGATCGGCCGATTGTGGCACACACTGATTCTCAGCGGCTACCACCCGGTGTTCCTTCACGTTCCCATCGAATCCGTCATCCGGG
>JBLFXD010000130.1:0-11147 GCA_047611045.1 Planctomycetaceae bacterium
CGAATCACTTAAACAGAGCAAACCGGACGAATCGGCATTTCGAGTACGAGATCCTCAGGATTCTGCGCGTCAGCGAAAGATTGACGGCCTGTGAAAAGAAAACGATTCAAGGCAGTCTGACGGCGAACCGAGTCAGTACTCCGTCTCGTGTCGACCGGACGCGTCCGAAGCGTCGCCACCGGACAGAAACCCCCAGTTCAACTCTTCGTCCTGGACGTACTGCTTGCTCAATCGCAACGCCGTCGCTGCTTTGCAGACTTCATAGCCGAGATAAAACGTGTGGCCTTCTGACAGCGGCTTTTCTGCGTCAGCTCGAACTCGCCGGAACAGCTCGAACGAATCGGTGCCTCGCCAGTAGCCGTCGCGATTCATGACGTGAATCTCGCCGCGTTCGGCAAAAATTCTGTAATTGGGATCGGTGATCTGATCGGCCAATTTTGTGAGAACGGTCTCGCCCTGCTCCCGCAGCTTCGAATCGCGCAGGGCGACAAGATTTGAATCGACATGCTTCGGCAACGCTCGATTCTCAACACTGTGCCGAGTCAGCCGCCTGGCCAGATCGAACTCCCGGACCGATGACGAAGCCCAGTTGATCACCTCAGTCGTCAGTACACTGCGAATTCCAAGTTCTTCGCAAATGCCGGCCAGCAGAAAGTTCATGCCAGCAGAATCGACCTCGGTCAGTTCCGTCAGATTCCCAATGCCCATCATGATGTCGAGATCAGGCCAGCGTTTTCTCGCATCGAAATACCTGCCGAGCGACGCGGCAAAGCCAAAGCCGATCGGCTCAAGAATCGGATCGATGCGAAAACGGGCTTTGCAATCGGTCAAGCGCTGAACCGTTTGCTCAAGTGACTCCAGCGAAAACGGTGCTTCAGGAATCGCTACCAGTTCCGCATCAAGCTGCGATGCCCAATCAATGTTGGATTGATTGCAGCTAAGAACCAGTTCCGCGCCGGCGTTCACCGCAGCTTCAACTTCCTCCCGATCAAAGCTGTCGATCGAAACTCGCAAGCCTCGATCGACAAGTAATCTCGTCACCTCAGAAACTCGCCCCCACGTCTCGCCGGGAATACACCCAAGATCAATCAGGTCGGCTCCGCTGCGACGATAATGCTCGGCCAGCGAGACGATCTCATCATCAGTCATCCGCGGCGCGTGATTGATCTCAGCGAGAATCTCGATCGTGTACTGCGAAAGGTCGACCGGCGCTTTCTGCTTCGAGCCGAAATGTGCCGGCAGGTCGAACAAGTCCTTTGGTCCGAGTTCGAACGGCACGCCAAATTGCGACTCAAGCCGCGAAAGGTCTCCCTGACACCAGCCCGGCAGGATGACGCGGTCAACGGGTTCGTCGATCTGGAGTTGCCCGGCCAGCCAGTCGGCGTGCAACAACGCCGCGACACTGATCTTCGTGACGGCGACGTTTCCGACGAAACCCGTTTCGGTGGCAAGCTGACTGACGACTCCGCGCAGAGGCTCTTCGGCAAACCGGCCCGTCACAAAAAGTATTCGCTCGCCGCTCATGAGTCTGTCCGGGCCGAAACCCTGCCGATGCGAAGAAACAGAACGCCGAACAACGACGCGCTAGAGGAAGTTCAGTTTCGCAACTGCGGCTACACGCTGTCGACCCAGTCCGGCAACGGATTCAGTTGAAACGCTTCGTCGATCTCACCGGGATCTCCGAAGACCTGATCTGCCGGATCGGGATCGTTCGCTCCGCTGCCGCCAGCCAGCACGTCTGACCCGCCTTGCCCGCGCACAACGTCAATTCCTTCTCCGCCGATGGCAGTGTCGTTTCCAGACGCCGCCAGCAGCGTGTCATCCCCTTCGCCGCCAAACAGCGTGTCGTCGTCCGAATTTCCGTTCAGGACATCATTCCCGCTGAAGCCTGAAAGCCCATCTGCGCCGCTGCCCCCATCCAGTGAATCGTCGCCCGCTCCGCCGTTCAATGTGTCGTCACCGTCGCCTCCGTCGAGAGAGTCGTTTCCGGCTCCGCCTTTAATGCTGTCGTTGCCGTCGCCGCCGTTGATCGTGTCATTGCCCGACGATCCGACGATGACGTCGTCCGCGCCTTCGCCATTGATGACGAGTATCGCTCCGACCAGCGACAACGCAGATGCATCGAACGAGTTCGCCGATATGCCGCCGGTCAAACTGAACGATTCGAGCGCCGTCAGACTGTCCGTGCCCAGCCCCGTCAACGTTGTGTTTGTCAGCGTGAAGTCGAAGTCGCCCTGCTCGACCAGAGAATCAGTTCCCGCCCCACCGTTCAGCGTATCGTCACCGCTTCCGCCGGTCAGAACGTCACCTGAACCCCCTTGTCCGACGACCAGGTCATTGCCAGAACCGCCGTTCAAAACGTCGGCACCACTTCCGCCACGAAGCGTGTCGCGGCTGCTACCACCCAGCAGCGTGTCATCGCCTGCCGAGCCATTCAACTGGTCGACGTGCGGCGAGCCAATCAGCACATCATCGCCTCCATCGCCAAGCAGCAGAACTCCTTCGATGCCATCCCCAGTAAACATGCTGGCGTCGATCAGGTTGTTGCTTGCTCCCCCGACAAGGATCGCACGCTCAACACTGAAGAGCGTGTCGGAACCAAAGCCCACCAGCGTCGTCGCGGTCAGCGTGAAGTTGACATCAGCGATCTCAAAGATTGTGTCGATGCCCGCTCCGCCATTCACTCGGTCATTGCCGCTTCCACCGGTGAGCACATCGCCGCTGCCGCCCTGACCTGACACGGTGTCGTCACCGCCGCCGCCGTCCAGCACGTCGCGTCCCGATCCGCCGCTGATCGTATCGTCCCCCGCGTTCCCCGTTGCCGTGTCGTCACCGGAACTACCATTCAGAAAGTCTGCCGCTGCGCCACCGATCAGCAAATCGTCGCCCGATCCGCCGATCAAACTTGTCTGCAAACTGACGGCGGAAACGTCGATCGAGTCGTTGCCAGAGTTTCCATTCACAATGATCACGCCGGAGAACGAGCTATCAAGGCTCGCAACCAGAATTGAATCGGCATTGTCGCCGCCATTGACGATCAGCGACGCTGTCGGGACGGTAAAGGCAGAAACGACACCGTCGATGATCAGTTGGCTGACGTTGTTACCCGCAACACCGTCGTCCTGGATGATGACGACGTGCGGAGCTCCATCCGCCAGGTTGATCGTGTGAGTCGACACGTCGATCGTGCCCGCCGCGTCGAAGTCCACTTTGACATTGCTGCCGCCGACCATCACGTCAAATTCGCGAATCTCGCCGCCAAGTGCACCACCGGATGCTGTCGCCGTGTACGTTCCGCTGGGCACTTTGACCTGATAACCGCCGGCACTCAGTGACGTCGTCGTAAACGTCCCGTTTGTGCCGGACAGCTCGACAGTCACTCCTGACAGACCTTCGCCGGCGTTGTAAAAGCCGTCAGCATTCAGGTCGCCGTAGACCACGCCGACGACGGCCGGATTTCCATAGTTGCCGCGACGGCCGAACTCCTGCGAGATCACCAGCGGCCCAACAATAGTCGCCGGGTTTGACTCTTCGACGATCGAGATCCCGATTTCCTGAAATCCCTGATCGAGCATGTTGATGCGATGCCCGGCCGGTTCCTGGATTCCGTTCGGACCAAATCCCCAGTCGATCACAAACGCGGCGTGCCCGTAAATCACGGACTGTGAATACGCAAAGATGTTCTCGCCGACTCGGACTGAGAACTCCCAGTCGTATCCAGCGGCCACGTCACGATCCAGCAGCCCAGCCTCGCCAGGTAGTTGATGAGATTGCTGATCAAACTGGATCATTAAGTCGTTGTGATTCTCCGCCGCGTCATACAATGCCTCATTCCAGGCGAGCGGCGGGGCTGGACTAAGGCTCGCAAACTGAGTCTCCAGCGCGGCACCGTTGACACTGAAGAAATCCAATGCCGCTTGGACGTCCGCATCACGAGCCGTCAGCGGACTCGGATGACTCGACAGCAGCTCGTCCAGTTCGGCCTGAGGGTTGTCTCGAAACCGGTTCAACAGCTCGAGCGATTCCTGCTCAAGTGGACTCGGATCAAACGTCAAGAGAAGTCTGCGTTCCAGAGTTTCGGTCGAGACACGCCGAGACGTTGCGTACCGACGAAGTCGGCGACGCTTCGGAATTCGCGCAAGCAACTCACTCAATGGACGCATTCCAGATCTTCCCTGATCGTCTCAGCCGGACTTCGCCAGTGTTGCGATCCGTAGCAACGCTTTGTGACGACGCCCTCGATTCTCACCGCAGGTTTGCGGAAGAGAGTCTCGTAATCTCAGATCGACCGAAGCCGCTAATGATTGAAGGCGAGTCGCGTGATATCACCTGGAGAATGCCGGACGGGTCGGATCAGTAAAGCCGGAGAATTCGATCGGGCGCGACCTTGCCGATTATGTCGATTGCTCCGGCACTGGCTTCTGATGCGAAGCGGACGTCGACGTCATCACGAGACGGTCGTCAAGCTGTCGCCGAGTCCGAAGTCGCCATTCGTTCGCGCGACGTCTGCTCCAGGAACTCGACAACTTGTTCGATCGTCTTCCCGGTCGTGTCAACTTCGACGGCGTCGTCCGCCATAACCAGCGGACCGATTTCTCGGGCACGATCTCTCTCATCGCGATCCACGATCTGTGACAGAACTTCCTCGATCGATCCTGATTGGCCGCGACTTTGGAGTTCCAGCAACCGCCGCTCGGCTCGTTCTTTCGGATCGGCAGTCACGTAGAACTTGCACTCGGAGTCCGGAAAGACCTCGCTGCCCTGATCGCGACCTTCTGTGACATAGTTGTGACCAGCCGCCGACTCGCGTTGCAAACGTACCATTTCAAGTCGTACGGCTGGCACGGCGGCCACAATCGAAGCGGCATGACTGGCTTCGGTCGAACGGATCTCAGTGGTGACATCCTGCCCGTTGCAGACGATCCGATCTTCCTCGAACTGAATTGAAATGTCCGCCGCAGTTTCGGAGACGGCGTCAGCATCATTCAGGTCAATGTTGCGATCGACACAGGCCCAGGCGACGGCTCGGTACATCGCCCCCGTATCGAGAAATTCGAAGCCAAGTCGATCGGCCAACATTCTTGCTGCAGTGCTCTTGCCTGCTCCGGCCGGGCCATCGATCGTAATAATCATCGTATTCCGCTTCTTCATTTGAGCCGCGAGTCAGACCCGAACAACTTCAAACGGAAGGCTCCTGCTGACCTCCCGGCTTCAATCAATCGGTCGGAATTCTACAGCGATGCAGCAAGGATTTCCCGTCGCTCACTGCTGCCGGCGTGATGGTTACAGACGGAATTGATCACCCGTTGATGAGAGATTTCTCAGCTTCGCCAGGGTGACTATCCCCACCAACGAGGCAATTCCGGGGTATAGTCTTTTCGTGCAGACGTAAGTTAGCTTCTCCAGAGTTTGATTTCGGAAGCCTCGACTCTGTCTAACTTCGCCTGCCGACGATGCAGTCAGTTCTTCGCTGGCCACATCAAGCGACTGCCTATCAGTTGCTCACACCGAAACCCCTCCCGTCACGCTATCCCCATTGGGTGACAGTTTTCCGTGACGGTTTCCCACCTGCAGCTTCCCGGAGTGAATTCACATGACCTCATCTGCAGTTTCAATGGAGCTGAGCGTTTCCTTCGTTTCGTGGATCAATGATCAAATGCGGGATCAGGTCGAAGATCGAAATACGGTCAGCAGACGTCGTCGCAACGTCGACATCGTCCGCAGCTTTGTCGTTGCCGGAGTCGCCTGCATCTCCTTCGCCCTCGCAACCATCATCGCTACATAGCGTCCGAATATCGGGCTGCGTCAAAACACAAAAAGCCCTCCAGCATCGTTGTGATGCCGGAGGGCTTTCGCTTTTCATAGTCGCTATTCGGATGCGTCGTCAGCTGGCGAATCCATACCCGCGATGATCGCACAGCCGCACGAATCGCTCCAGACGTTGACCGATGTTCGGCACATGTCGAGCACCCGGTCGACCGCGATGATGATTCCCTGAGCTTCAAGAGGCAGGTTCACTGCCTGAAGCACGATTGCCATCATTACCAGTCCGGCGTGAGGGATCCCGGCTGCCCCAACACTGGCCAGCAGGGCTGTGATCGCAACCAGAATCTGATCAGCCAGAGCAAGATCACCGCGATAAGCCTGAGCGATAAACAACACAGCGACCGCTTCGTACAACGCTGTTCCGTCCATGTTGACTGTCGCTCCGAGCGGCAGCACAAACGAACTCACTTTGTTCGGAACCTTCGCTCGATCTTCGACGCAAGTCATCGTCAGCGGGAGCGTGCCATTCGACGATGCCGTCGAGAACGCCGTCATCAACGCCGGACTCATCGCTCGTGCAAACTCCAGAGGCGATCGCTTGGCCACGAACTTCAAAATCAACGGCAACGTGATGCAGGCATGAACGGCCAACGCCAGGAAAACAGCGAGCATGTACCAGGCCAGCGTCCCGAAGATCGCCAGTCCCTGTGAAGCGGTCGCGTAAACCATGAAGCAGAACACGCCGTACGGAGCGAGCGAGATAATCGCCATCGTCAGCCGCATCATCACTTCGAACGCCGCCTGAAAGAACTCTCTCAACACGCGAGCCGTTTCGCCGCCGGTTCGAACGATGAATACCGCAAAGATAATGCTGAACGTGATGATTGACAGAAAGTTGCTCGACGCCAGCGACTGAATCGGGTTGGTCGGAATCATGTTGTCGACCAGGCCGAGCAGAATCCCGGGCAGCGACTGATCCCCGCCGTGCAGCACAGCCTCGGTCCCGCCGGGAAGTTCAGCACCAATTCCAGGCCGCAAGATGTTGACGATGATCAGCCCGGTCGTGATGGCCAGCATGCTGGTAATGCCGTAGTAGGCCAAGGTCCGCCCAAACATCGCTCCAAAACGGCTGGTGTTATCAAGGCCTGCGACTCCCGTAATCAGCGAAGTGACGATCAGCGGCACAGTGATCATCTTGAGCAGTCTCAGGAACAAATCGCCGCCATACTTCGCCGCCGCCGTCAGCATGCGTTTCCAGCCGCCGCCATGTTGTGCGTGAAATTCGCGCCAATGCTCGGGCAACTCATTTGTCGAACCGGCCTTCACCGTCGTCGACACCGGCTGGCCGTTGTGCTTCCTTGTGTAGTCGATCGTGATCCGACCAGCCGCCTCGGCAACATGCACGGCCCGGTCTGTGACCGCGATCAAGGCAGCGGGCAACCCCGATTCCGTTACACCGGAATCATTATGCGGTAAGGCAACATCGAGGGCTTCGCGGGACTGAAACTTCCGCCGGACACTTTCGAAGCCACTCGATTCTTTGACGTCGACGGACAATCCCGCCTCAGCCGCTTGAATCTGCAGCTCCGAAGCGATTTGCTCATCCGGCAGTTCGATCGCTCCCGGATTGATGGCAACCCCAACGACCGTTCCGACGACCAGAGCGATCAGAATTCGAAAGTGCAGCGGCATGCCGGTTTGCTTGTCGTCACTCATGATGTTCCCAGAAGTCGAGATAGCGGTTACGCGTCGCACAAGAACGAAGCATGTACCGAGACGTAGGGTATGACAAGCGCAGCGCCGGCGTACCATTTGTCTGAACCGATGAAATCGGTACGCCGGCGCTGCGCTTGTCGTACCCTACGGACGGACGTCATCAGTTGACGATTCTTTGGCGTCGCTGACTTTGAACTTGCCGAAGTGAAACTTCTTTTCCTCGCCGCGCATCAGTCGACCGATGTTGCTGCGATGCTGCACGACGATCAGTGCCGGCACGGCGAGGCTGAAGACAGACAACGGCAGTTTTTCAACGGCGAACGGGTTGGGCTGAAGGATAAACATCTGGCCGATCGCAAAGACGAGTGCCGCGACGATTGAGCTAAGCGCGACAATCCTCGACGCCAGCATGCACAGTGCAAATCCACCAAACGCCGCCAGTGAACCAAACGGCGTCAACACCATGACCACGCCGAGTGAAGTCGCGACACCCTTACCGCCGCGAAACTTCAGCCACACGGGAAACATATGCCCGACAACGGTCGAGACTCCGGCGACGACACTTAGCAGATCAAACCAACCGGTGTCGCTCTCCGCAAAGCAGCGTGGGATTAAGAGAACGGGAAGCAACCCTTTCAGAGCGTCCAGCAGCAGCGCGGCAATTCCCCACTTCGCACCGAGCACTCGCCCGACGTTCGTCGCCCCGATATTCCCGCTGCCCTGTTCGCGAATATCGATCCCAGCCACAGCCCGCGCGATCAGCAGTCCAAACGGCAGCGAGCCGCAAAGATAGGCCAGAGCAATCGTGATCAGTTCTGCAATCGGGCTGGTCATGGATCGAGCTGTTCGACTCAGAATGCGCAGAAGAAACGCAGCCTGCCAGGACGGCGAGGCTGCGTTTCTGAATTTACGAAATCAGCAAGGCTGAACACACGGCGAACTGCCGTTTGCCTTATGGCTTTCAGCCTTCAGCGGCAGGTGCATCTCCACTTGGAGCGTCTCCGCCACCATCACCTGAAGCGTGGCCTTGCTCGATTGGGTTACCGTTGACGTCGAGCACTTTGTAGCCACCGATTGCTTTGTAATAGACCAGCAGGATCAAGAAGCCGATTGTCATACCTGCCGGAATCTGAGACGTATCAATCAACGCCTGTCTGCCCCCAGCAAGATATGAATCCTGAACAGCGGGAACATCAACTGCCGCGTTGTCGACAAGAACGGCCTTGTCCGCTTCGTCGATCAGCCCTGCGTTTGCGATTGGGTCGGTCGAGTTGATCGAACCGTCTTCTGCGACATCGATGCTGTTTACGGCTCCGAGTCGCTCAGCAATGATCGGCTTGAATTCATATCCAAGCTTGCTGGTTGTTTCATCAGATGCGTATCGAGCGAACGTTTCCGGAGCGGACTGCTCGAGGTTCTGCGACATATGGTAGCCCTGCTGCGTACCGATCCGAGCTCCACCAATCTGACCGACGGTGATCATCCCCGCAGCTCCGAGAGCTCCCATCGCCACTGACCCACACTGTGGCCACCGTTCGCCAGCGACTGCCAGCATTGTTGGCCAAAGGAAAGCCTTTCCAAAGCTGTAGAACGTCGCAGCCACGAAGACCATAAAGACGCTATCGATCGGCTGGCCAAGCCAGAGAAGCCCCAGGCAGGCAATGACTGAGCTACCGAAAAGCAATCCAATTGGATTGATTCGATGAACGATTGGCCCTGCAAAAAATCGCAGAACAAACATCAGCGCCGACGTGTAGACCAGCACCATAATCGCGTTCGGCAGCAGGTTCTCCATCAGCTTGGCCATCCACGAGTCGACGCCGAGTTCCATGTAGCCAATCAGTCCGTGCATCACGATCAGAATGAGGAAAGGAATTGAGGCGAAGCAGGAGAAGGTTTTTGCAAAGTCACCACCACCCACTGCAGTAGCAGTGGCGGGGAACTTCTGAGGCAGGGCGATCACGCCATAAGCGATTACCACGACCGAAAAGCTTGACAGACAGATCGTCCAGGGCAGCGAAGTAATCCACGCATCGTTTCCAAGGAAACAAGCAGCAAAGATACCGCCGACAATCATACCGCCTGGCCACCCGGCATGAAGAATGTTGAGGTAGTGAGTTTGATTGTCCGGATACAGCTGTGCGATCATCGGATTAATGACGGCTTCGTAGAGTCCCTGGCAAATCGAGTAGATGAAGGTGCTCCAGTAGAGCAGTTGAACGACGTTCGCCGTTGCGGTCGCTGGATCGGATGCCTGCCAGCCAGCAAACATCGGATTTGCTGCAAACAGCATTCCAGCGCTAACAAGATGGCCAACGAACGCCACGACCAGCAGAAGTTTGTAGCCAAGTTTTTCGACCAGCGCACCGCCGAGGAATATCGTCACTCCAAAACCGAGAAAGCCCGCTCCCATGATGGCACCAAAGTCGCCACCACCGATACCAAATTCACGTTCCCAGACTCCGCCAGCAGCGGCGCGGCAGGCAAAGCCCACTCCAGAAGCAACGAGTGTAAGAAAACTCGCAAGCATCAGCTTGCCGCGGGCGTTCGAGTCCATTGGTGTCTCCGTCAAAGTTGAATGGCATGCATGACGCACGCTTAGGATCATGAAAAACCGGGCCGGCGTCCGGCGCGAAGCCAAAAAGTCTATCGAGCTCTGAACTCTTTGCCAACGAAGCGGTTACAGCGAAGGACGACCGGTCAAATCGGACATGGACAAGCCCACCTGATCGAACACCGTCAGCAGGATTTCGTCAAACAATCACGGATCGGCCGATT
The DNA here is from genome assembly GCA_047611045.1 of Planctomycetaceae bacterium. GTDB lineage: Bacteria > Planctomycetota > Planctomycetia > Planctomycetales > Planctomycetaceae > JABMPE01. The sequence goes on from JBLFXD010000130.1 coordinate 10,261, forward strand.
TTTGCCCATCAGCCCGGCACGCGTGAGACTTCATTGTCAGGTTGATAGAGTATTTCCGGCGAATGTCGGAGCCGGGAACGTACCGGTTGCCGAAGAAGTGTTTTCTCAATACATGGAGACAACTCATGAAATCTCTTTGGACCCTGTTACTTGGGGTGGGAGCTGTAATGTCAGTCGGAATGCCTGCAGAGGCTGCCGAACTCAAAGTCGGAGACAAAGCTCCCGAGTTTGAAATGAAGGGCAGCGACGGAAAGACCTACAAGCTTTCGCAGTTCAAGGATAAGAAGGCGGTTGTTGTCGCCTGGTATCCCAAAGCCTTCACCGGTGGCTGAACGGCCGAATGCAAATCGCTCCGTGCGAGCGGTAAGGCCCTGCGTGAGTACAACGTCGCTTACTTCACAGCAAGCTGCGATTCCGTCCAGAAGAACACTGACTTCGCCAAGTCGCTGGAACTTGACTACCCGATCCTCAGCGATCCTGACACCAAGGTCGCCAAAGCCTACGGCATCCTGAATGCCCGCGGTTTCTCAAACCGAGTCACCTTCATCGTTGGCAAGGATGGCAAAATCCTGCACATCGAAAAGAAGGTGAAGTCTGGCGAGCACGCCAAGCAGATCCTTGAAGAACTCGTGAAGTTGAAGATCGAGAAAGCCCCCAAGAAGAAAAGCTGATCGGCTCAGCCGTTGAGCTCTTTCGATTTGCTCGTTGAAATAACGCCGGTGTCCGAATGGGCGCCGGCGTTTTTCAGTGGCCCGACACCTGGCTCCGTCATGCCCGCGCAGAGTCCTGGGCCCGCGAAGGCGGGGCCGGGTACCCCGTTTTTGAAGGTCGCCAACTCGTGAATCCTCTGGTTTCCCGCCTTCGCGGGAATGACAAAATCTGGCGAA
>JBLFXD010000131.1:0-11133 GCA_047611045.1 Planctomycetaceae bacterium
TGTTCGACGTTGAAGACTACAAGACCATTATTAACTACCACGCCAAACGCTCGAACCATCACAGCGACATGGCGAAAGGGTACGTGAAGCGATGCGAAACCCGTCATGAAGTTCAATTGTCGCTCTGGGATCTTGGCGAACCAATGGACGACGAGATCGATGAAGAATGGGGAGAGGTAGAAGCTTCCACCCCCGCTCAACCACGGTAATTTTCATCTCCTTCAGTGAAACCATCCGCGACGTCGGCTACCGCTTTGAAGCTGAGTAACGCGAGCGGTGGCTACTGCTTTTTCTTCGGCTGCTTTTTTCGCTTGTTGCTTTTGTACGGCTCGCCGTTCAGGTAGTCGATGCGGCGGGTGATGATGTCGCCTTTGGTTTGGGGCTTGAGAGATGACGGATCGATTGGGTAGGCCGGTTGGTGGCAGTCACGGAAGTAGACGATTGAGTTCAGAGCTTCGCCGGCTTCGACCGGGTTGTCCGTGTTGTTGACGATGCTGGCCAGAATCAGTTGCGGATTCAGGTGGCCGATCAGTCCGAAGAATTCGGCAGCTCGGATTCGGACGATGAGATGGTCATCTTTGAGCAAAGGCATCATGGCCGGTGCGAGGCTGGCGGCTTCTTTGCCGATCGCGCTGCAAGCCATGGCCGCTGAGTATCGCAGCCAGACGTTGTTAGATTTTGCGGCAGCCGCGAGTTTTGCTTTCGCTTCTGAAAACGGCAGCAGGGCGAGGTCGTGGACGTCGGCCATTTGCGTGATCTCGGCCTTGTATTTCTGACCGAAGCCGACGGGGTCGTCCATGATGCCGACCAGTTTGCTTTCCGGGTAGAAGCTGAGGTCGGGGAGGGCTCGCTGTTGGGTGGCCAGCCGGGCTCGCAGGTCTTTCAGGACGTCGGCGTGGGCGGGATCGTTGGCCAGATTGTCGACTTCGTGCGGGTCGGCTTCCGTGTCGAAGAGTTGCTCGACGGGTTTGCCCTGAAAGAACTGAAGCTGCGGGCCGCTTAGCTTGCCGGCGTTGTAGAGGTCTCGCCATTCGGTGAAAGCGAGCATGCGGTAGCGGTAGTTGTTCTGCAGACCGTCCGGCAGAAACGGCTGGAAGTACCGGATGTACTGATACTTGCCTTTTCTCAGCGAGCGGATGAACTCGTACTTTTCGTCGAAGCGGTCGGCGTAGCCGAACGACTCGTCGCGTGCTTCGACTTCCGCCGAGAAGATGCCTTTTCCGAGGAACGGAACGCCGTCCATTTGCTCGGGGACTTTGACTCCGGCCAGGTTCAGCACGGTCGGGCCGAAATCGATGAAGCTGACGAAGCCCTGGGCCCGCGAGCCGCTTTTGCGATCGACCAGGTGCTTCCATTTTTCGGGCACACGAACGACCAGCGGCACATGCAGGCCGGATTCGTAGATGTATCCTTTGCCTCGCGGCAGAACTCCGCGGTGGTCACCGAAGTAGAACACGAAAGTGTCTTCCAGCAGGCCGTCTTCCTTCAGCTTGGCGATTGTGTTGCCGACGATTCCGTCGATCACCGTCATGCGATCATGATAGCGAGCGTGTGTGTAGCGAAACTTCTCGGTGTCCGGGAAGTAGTCCGCCAGTTTGACCGACGCCGGATCGGTCGTTGTCTTTTCGTCCTCGAAGACCTGCTGGCTGAAGTGCAGCGAGCTTTCGTGCGACTGAGCGTGCGATTCCATGTGGAAGAACGGCTGGTCGTCGCTCTTTCGCTTTCGCCAGCTTGCGGTGCGTGAGGATTCGTCCCACGCTTCTTTGGATGGGGTCGCGTTGTAGTCGGTCTTGGAATTGTTCGACGTGTAGTAGCCGGCGTCTCGCAGGACTTCGGAGAACATTCTCAGGCCCGGCGGCAGCGTCGCGATTGTGTGCTTGCGGTGAAACTGCGTGCCGATCCGAGGCCCCAGGCACCCGGTCGCCAACGTCGATCGAGCGACCGAGCAAACTGGAGCGTTCGAAAACGCATGGTCGAACGTCACTCCGTGAGCGGCGAGTGCTTCGATATTCGGAGCCGGTGCTCCGTCTTTGAAGAAGTGCCGGAGGTAATGGTGCGAGTTATCTTCGGACACGATCCAGACGACGTTCGGCCGATCGGCGGCGGCGGCTCGTTCAGCAAACGACGATACAAAGGCGAGAACGGCAGCGAAGACTGCTGTCCACACGGGGGCGATTTGTGAGGTTGTTGTGTTCATGCCGCGAATCTACTGAGGAAGCCCTCACCCGGTCAAACCGACCGATCGTGCAGCATTCTCATACAGTCGTCGCAAAAGCGCGACTCAGTCTGCATCAGCCAGCAGGCCGGAAACCGGATTCCCGCAAAATTACTCCGAACGGAATCCTGAGCGTGACAACTGCCGGCAATGAAAGTTTAATGGCGTGATTGGACCCTGCCTGCGGTGGCAGAAGCAGACTGTGCGGGCCGTACAGTCCGATATTCGCGGAGCGAACGTGTCAGAAGATTTTCAATCCGGGACGATCTCCCGAATCAACGTGTATCCCATAAAGTCGTTTCCCGGCGTGACGGTTTCGTCATCTCACGTGCTGGATTCCGGCGCGCTGAAGTGGGATCGTCGGCTTGCTCTGGTCGAGCCGAACGGCGAATTCGTCAACCTCAAGCGAGTTCCCGAACTTCACCAAATTCGAGCTGACTTCCGGCTCGATGTTCCGTCCGTCCGGATCTGGACCGGCCACAGCGTTACGGCTCGGACGTTTCATCTCGACGACGACCGCGAGTCGCTCGGTGATTTTTTGACGTGCCTGTTGCATCGTCAGGTCGGGATTGTCGACAACCCTCGGTCTGGTTTTCCTGACGACCCGGATGCTGGAGGCCCAACGATCGTTTCCGTCGCCACGTTGCAGACGGTCGCGGACCTGTTTCCCGAGATGACGATTGAGCAAGCTCGCTGGCGGTTCCGGACGAACATCGAAGTCGAAGGTGTGCACGCGTTCTGGGAGGATCGACTGTTTGCCAACAAGGACGAGCAGCGTCCGTTCGAAATCGGTGGTGTGACCTTTGGCGGTGTGAAGCCCTGCCAGCGGTGCTCCGTCCCCAGCCGACATCCAGTAACGGGCGAATCAACTCAGGCCTTTGCGACCATTTACGCGGCACTTCGCAAAGCGATGTTCCCTGAATGGACGAATCTCAAACGCTTCGACCATTACTACCGGCTAGCGACGAACACGGTTCTGCTGGACCAAGGCGATGAAGGCGTGATTCGAACCGGAGATTCGATCACACTGTCTGCTCCTGTTGAGCAGTCACCTTCGCCGGAGCTTCTAAGCGCCGGCTCCTGAAATTAGAGGCCGGCCGTGAGCGCCTTCCAGAATCGTGAAATCCTGATCGGCGTGACGGGCGGAATTGCCGCTTACAAGACTGCCGACCTGACCAGCAAACTCGTCCAGGCCGGAGCTTCCGTCACCGTCGCGATGACGGAAGCCGCAAAGAAGTTCATTGGACCAACGACGTTCGAAGCGCTGACCAACCGCCCCGTCTACCAGAACCTGTTCGAACCGGTCGAGCATCCTCAGGGCGAACACATCGGCCTCGCGCGACGAGCCGACCTTTACCTCATCGCTCCCGCCACCGCCGACTTTTTAGCAAAGGCCGCTCACGGTCACGCAAACGATCTTGTGTCGACGCTCGTTCTGACGGTGACCTGTCCGGTATTCGTCGCCCCGGCCATGAACACCGAAATGTGGAACAAGCCATCGGTGCAGCGAAATCTGTTGCAACTTAAAGAGGACGGCCTCAACTTCATCGAACCCGGCAGCGGATGGCTGAGTTGCGGTCAGATCGGCGCCGGACGAATGGCCGAACCCGCCGACATCCTTGAGCAGCTCCGTCTTCACTTTGAATCGTTGGGCGGCGACGAACTGGTTGTCTGAATCGATTTTCCCATGACAGACATTTCGAATCCTCGCCTGCTGTATCTCAAAGGAGCGTTGTTCGTTCTTTGCGGGGTGATGGCAGCGGGATTGATTCTGGCTGATTCGCCGTCGCTTCGAACCGCCGCCTTGCTTGCGTTGTCAATCTGGTGCTTTGCCCGAGCGTACTATTTTGCTTTCTACGTGATCGAGCATTACGTCGACGGCTCTTACCGGTACGCGGGGCTGGGCGATTTTTTCGTCTGGTCGTGGAAGCGGTTCCGAAATAGGGACACGCCTGCGGAAGTGGATCCGGAACCTGAAGACTGACCGGTTGGCGCCTCGAACTGAAATCCTACGATCCCGCTCATGAAAATTCTGATTACCGCCGGCCCAACTCGTGAATACCTCGACGATGTGCGTTACCTCTCAAACGCCAGCAGCGGGAGGATGGGTTACGCACTCGCGCAGGCATCGCTGGATGCCGGGCATCAGGTTGTGCTCGTCACGGGGCCGGTTGATCTGAAGCCGCCGACCGGTTGCGACGTCCGGCACGTCATTACCACCGAGCAGATGCGGGACGCGTCGATCGAAGCGTTTCCCGATTGCGACGGAGTCATCGCGGCCGCTGCGGTTTGCGACTACAAGCCGCGAGTTCGAACGCCCGGCAAGATGACTAAGATCGGCGAACCGATTTCGATCGAGCTGATCGAAACCGACGACGTGCTCGCACAACTTGGATGTTCGCGAGAAGGCCACTGGGTTGTCGGCTTCGCTCTCGAAGCAGAGAACGCTCGCGAGAACGCGCTGCAGAAGCTTCGAGCAAAAAACTGCGACATCGTCGTGCTGAACAATCCGACGGCGATCGGTTCTGACTCGAACGACGTGCAGATTCTGGACGACTCCGGCGAAACGCTTTCTCACCTGACTGGAGCAAAGGCCGACATCGCGCGAGAATTGATCTCGTGGATCGAGCAGCATCTTCAGAAGTAGCACTCCATCGTGGATACGCGAGAAGTTTCGTTTCCGCGTGTGCCACTGGCTCTGCCAGTGTGGAATCGCTGGTAGGCAACGAATCGAAAAAGCAGTGGCAAAGCCAGTGGCACACTTTCCGTTGCGGAGCGGTTAACCGACCAGCAGCCGCGACGAAACCGTTTGCTTGAGCAACTCGCGCAATCGACTGGTCCGATGCGAACCTGACCAACCGCTTCATCCGGTCAGGTCGGGTACCAGGAGTCTCATCCCAACACAGCATTTCACGTCATCGCCGTTTTTTCGTGCGATGTTTGAGGTACTCACAAGAAGCCTCAACTCACGACCGTCTGGCTGTCCTGAAACATCCGCAAATCATTGCAGATGACTTCTGAGATCGCCGGCTCGATCAGTGGTGATGCTGCCTGTACGTCCTTCGAATGCTCAAATTCCACACAACCGTTCCGTCGACACATCGCGCGGTTCGGTCGAGAAATCCATAGCTGAACTCTCTGCCCACGTTCGACCAAACGTTCGGTCGGCTGTGTGAAAGGAACGTCCACGGCCGGAATCTCCGGCACCATGACGAACAATCCAATGATCCCTGCAGGATCAATCCAAGTGGCCCGACGCTTCGCGTGGGTGACCAGTACAACCAGTGTCTGCTCACAACGAACACGGACAACTGACTGACTGGCACTTTCGCGAAGCGCCGAGGCTGCAACGGATTCTGCAATCACACGACTGGACCGCCAGGCCCCGCCGATCGTACCGCTGGAGCTTTGCTGCCCTGCCACCGAACAATCTGCCTTCACACCTTCCCTACTATCGAAAGCTGAGCCGTCCGCTCACTGCTGTCGCCGAAATGTTTGATCACGCTTTGCCATGATCATTCCGGGCTAAAACTCCGTTCCAACTAATCGGTAACCAATACCACCATGTGGGATCTGCACCGCATCAAATCCGATTTGATCGCGCTGGCTCTTTTTGCAGCCACGCTGTTTATCGGTCTGAGTATGCTCAGCTTCGACCCAGGCGACCCGCCTGGTCGATTGGTGCATCCGGTGCGCGACGTTCCATTGAATCTTTGCGGCGAACTCGGCGCACAACTTTCGTATGGACTCCGAGCAGCTTTTGGCATTGGTGCGTGGTTCCTCGTCGTCGCACTGGCCGCGTACGATTTTCGACTGCTTTCTCGCGGCCCCGACGATTCTGTCAAGCAAAAAGCGTTCGGCACATCGCTGATGCTCGCGTCGCTTTGCGTGGCTCTGCACCTGCTGGCTCCGGATATTGCTTCCGGGCAGATTGTCGGAAGCGGTGGCTACCTCGGAGCGTGGGGTGTCGCCGCGTTTGAAGAACACTTTGCAATAACCGGCCTGCTGATTCTTTTGTCGTCCTGTTTTCTGGCTGGGTTCGTTCTGGTGGCGGATACGAGCGTCGTTACGCGCGCGTTGCGTTTTCTGCTGCGCCCTGCGATCGCAATTCCGGCAGTATTCCTTGGCACTCTTGCCCGGCTTGTAAAACGTCGTCCGAAAGAAGACGCCGAGGTCGAGTTCGATCAGCGCGGAGCACTCGCGCATCGTGACTCGGTCGTCGCGACCGACGAAGAAGAGCCTGAGGAAGAAGTCGACGAAGAAGTGGAAGCGTCGACCGGCGAGCCGGGCGAGATCAAAGTCAATCCTCCGGTCACAACAGCGTTGTCGCAGCGCGATGAGGTGATCGCCAAACTCGAAGCCGCGTCGGCAACGAACGACGGCACTCATTACACATTGCCATCGCTGGATCTTCTGGAAGAAAGCGAAGAGTTTCCGTACGAAATTCTTGCCAAGCGTGCGAGGCTCGCGGCAATCACGCTGGAGAAGACGTTCCAGGAATTCGGCCTCAACGTGAAAGTGTGCGAGATCGACACCGGGCCAGTCATCACTCAGTTTGAACTGGAACTCGAAGCCGGGCTGCGTCTGAGCAAAGTGACCAGCCTCGCCGACGACCTGGCGATCGCTCTGCGCGTTCCGTCCGTCCGCGTGGTGGCTCCGATTCCCGGTAAGAACACCGTCGGTGTCGAAGTTCCGAACGACAGACGAGTGATGGTGCGGCTGCGTGATCTGATCGAATCCTGTGCGAAGGACATCGACGACAAACGGATTCCGTTGTTTCTGGGCAAGGATGTCAGTGGTCGGCCGCTGGCTGTCGACATGGCCAAGATGCCTCACCTGCTGATTGCCGGTCGGACGGGCACGGGGAAGAGCGTCTGTCTGAACGCGCTGATTCTTTCGATCCTGATGACGCGAACGCCCGAGCAGGTGCGAATGCTGATGATCGATCCGAAGATGGTCGAACTGAGTCCGTACAAACGGATTCCGCATCTCATGCACCCGGTCATTACCGACATGAAAAAGGCGGAAGCGGTCCTCGGCTGGGCCGTCGAGAAGATGGAGGAACGTTACGACCTGCTGGCCCGCTGCGGAGTTCGGCACCTCGACAGCTACAACAAGCTGAACCAGGAAACTCGGCTCGAGCGAATGGGGATTGATCCGGAGTCCGAAGAAGCAGCAGAGATTCCGGAAAAGATGCCGTACATCGTCATCATCGCGGACGAGATGGCTGACATGATGATGACGTCGGGCAAGGACGTCGAAGGGCACATCATCCGGCTCGCTCAGAAGTCGCGAGCGGTCGGCATTCACCTGATCCTCGCCACACAGAAACCGACCGTCGACGTGATCACGGGGCTGATCAAGTCGAATCTGCCGGCGCGTGTCGCGTTTCAAGTAGCCAGCAAAAGTGACAGTCGAGTCGTGCTGGACGAAGGCGGCGCCGACAAGCTGCTCGGCAACGGCGACATGCTGTTTCTCGCGCCCGGTACGAGTAATCTTTCGAGGGCTCAGGGTGCGTTCGTGAGCGACGAAGAGGTGAACTCGGTCATCGACTACTTCGCCGAATACGAGCCTGATTACAGCGCCGAACTGGCTCAACTCAGCGCGTCTGGTGGAATGGCGACTCGAGACCAAATGAAGGAACGCGACGAGCTGTACGAACAGGCGATCGACGTCATCGTTCGCGAAGGCCGAGGCAGCGTCTCGCTACTTCAACGCGCGTTAGGCGTCGGGTACGGTCGAGGTGCGAGGTTGATCGACTTCATGGCCGAAGACGGCATCGTCGGAGACTACAACGGCTCACAGGCTCGCGAAGTCCTCTTCACGCCTGAGCAATGGGCAGAGTTCAAGGAAGCCGGCGGTGCTCATCTGGAAGACGAACCGGCGTTTGCCTGACTAGGCGTTTGGCGGGTGCCACTGGCTTTGCCAGTGCTTCGTTCTGGGAAGTCACCTGTGGAATTGCACTGGCAGAGCCAGTGGCACACGAGGAACTTCGAGCGATTACCCACGCGGGTGGCACTTCGAGTGGATGGCTTTCAGGCGGCTGTGTTCGACGTGGGTGTAGATTTGCGTGGTCGAGATGCTGGCGTGGCCGAGCATTTCCTGGAGGGCTCGGATTTCGGCGCCTCCGGCCAGCATGTGAGTTGCAAAACTGTGTCGCAATGTGTGAGGGCTGACGCCTTCTCCGCAGCCGACTCGTTCGGCGTATTTCTTGACGATGCCCCAGACCGAGATCCGCGAAAGCTGCTTGCCGCGAGCGTTGAGCAGCAGCCAGGGTTCGTCGCCCTCGCGCACCAGCTTCGAACGTTCGCCTTCGATCCACGCCTCGATCGCCAGGACAGCGACCGGGTTGAGACCAACGATGCGTTCCTTGTTCCCCTTACCGACGCAGCGAGCGTATCGCTCGTCAAGGAACACTTTGCTTAGTCTGAGGTTGGTCACCTCCGACGCGCGACAGCCCGTCGCGTAAAGCAGGCACAGCAACGCTCGGTCGCGAAGCCGGAATCGATCCGACTGGTCGGGCGAGTTCAGCAGCCGCTCGACAGCCGCCGGTCCCAGAACCTTGGGCAAGTATTGCCAGAGTTTCGGAGAACTCAGCGACTCGGCGATCGACTTCTCGAGCAGCCCTTCGAGCACCATGTATCGAAACAGCATTCTGACCGCGACGAGGTGCCGCGCGACGGTTGTCGCAGCCAGCTCTCGCTTACGCAGCTCGTGGATGTAGTTGGTGAGAATGGCAAGCGTAATCTCGTTCGGGTTGGCCGGTCCGTGATCCTGGTACCAGCCGGCGAACTGCTTGAGGTCGGACGAGTACGCGTGCACCGTGTTTCTCGCGAGCCCGCATTCCGCCTCCAGGTAATGAAGAAACGGCAGCAGGTGCAGCAAGATCGGATTCCGGGCCGACGTATCACCGGCAGCGGATCGGGGTGTTTTGCGAACGGGCATCGGCTGCTTTCAGAGAGAACACTCGCTGTAGTTCTACTCCTGAAATCGGCACTCGGGCTGGCGCGACTCCAGCAGGAGACGCAGCTGCGGCCAGGAGTATCGATGATGCCGGTTCTGACGCTGATTATGTCCTGAGGAAAACTCAGAAACGTTTCGGCGACTCATGCCGGGAAAGTGCGGATGCCAGGTTGCTCAGAACAGCTCAGAGATCGGCTCGCCTTCGGCCAGCACGGGAACCGGACGGCCGGAGTGGTCAAGGAAACTCTGGCTCGGGTCGATGCCCAGGACCTTGTAAATCGTGGCGAGTAGATGTCCCGGTTTGAGAGCCCGCTCGATCGGGTGCTCGGCTTTCGAGTTCGTTGCTCCGACGACGACTCCGCCTTTCAGGCCGCCGCCAGCGACCATCGCCGAGATCGCATTGCCCCAGTGGTCTCGGCCAGGAACCGGAATGCCGGGCTGACCTTTGTTGAGTCGAGGAGTTCGACCGAATTCGCCCATCACGACCAGGAGTACGTCGTCCTGCATGCCTCGTAAGGTCAGATCCTCAAGCAGTGCGGAGACGGCCTGGTCAACCTTTTCGAGTTTCGAGCCGTGACCTTTTTCGATCCCCGAGTGGTTGTCCCAATGCGGCATGTCGACGGTGACGAAGCTGACGCCGGCCTCAACCATGCGGCGAGCCATCAGCGTGTAGTGTCCCCAGGGACCTCGACCGTAGCGGTCACGAAGTCTGGGATCTTCCTTTTCAATGTCGAGTGCTGCTCGAGCCTTGCCCGACGACACCATGTCGACTGCCTGCTGCTGATAGCTGTCCATTGAGTCCATCATGCCGGACTGATCGATGTCGCGGCGGATGCCGTCGAGATTGTCCAGCAGACTTAAACGCGACGACGAACGTTGAGCGTCAGACTGTTTGATACTCGAAAGGACTTCCGGCGGTTTGATCGCGGCTGTGTAAGTTGCCGGCAAATACTTCTGCTGCATGTTGACCTGAAACGGGTTCCAGGCGGCGCCCAGGTACGCTGAACCCTGATAGCCGGGGTAAACGTAAATGGCGTGAGCCGCCGGCAGCCCGACATAAGGCGGCATACCCTTCTGGTTGGCTCCGTTGATTCTGGCAACGTACGAACCGACCGACGGAAACATCGGCTCCTTGTTGACCGACGTCGATCCGTACCGCCCGGTGAGCATCCAGTGCCCGGCCGCGAAGTGGTCGCCGTTGTCATGGTGGATCGACCGGATGAACGCCATCTTGTCGGCGTGCTTTGTGTGAAGCGGCAGAGTTCCGGAAATGTGCATGCCTGGCACGTTGGTCTGCAGCGTGTCGAACGGGCCTCGATACTCGGGCGGCGCCTCCGGTTTTGGATCGTACGTTTCGAGCTGGCTGGGTCCTCCGTCGAGCCACATCAGGATAACGGATTTGCCATTTCGACCGGCGTTTCCCTCGGCCTGAAGCCGCAGCAGATCGCTCAGCGACAGACCCAGACAACCGAGAAACCCGGCCTTCATCGCCGTTCGCCGAGACGATCCCTGACAGTTTCTGCTGTTTCGTCCGCTCGTGATCTGCAACATTTCGAAAACTCCGCTGTGGGGCCGCTTGATTGCAGTATCGACTCTATCGATTTCTTCGGGAAAGTCGCAACGGATTCATGAGACGATTGATCGTCCCGACGCTGGCATCTGGCGATCAACCATTGTCTGATACCGCCCTTGCGGCGTGGTCGGCACGCGGAATGATTTAAGAGATCGCTTGAGGAAACTTCTGTGAAGACGGCACTGGTCCAGCTCAACCCGACGGTTGGGGATGTTCGCGGAAATTCGCAGCTTGTCCGGGACGCTGTGCAGCAGGCGGCCGACGGCGGCGCCGAGCTGGTTGTGCTGTCCGAACTGGTCCTCAGCGGTTATCCGCCTCGCGATTTCTTATTGCGAGAAGGTTTTGTTGACGCCTGTGACGCCGCCGTCGACGAACTCGCTGC
>JBLFXD010000132.1:0-11122 GCA_047611045.1 Planctomycetaceae bacterium
CGTCCGAAGGTGTCGGCTTCCGTGGTCATCCCGAAAGTTTGTGGGACCGGGTCATCGTGTGGAACGATCGGCTGCTTGATCAACGGGGCCCGGGTCTGGCCTGGGATCTGACAACCGGCAAACGAGTCCCGAGAATTCATCCGGTCACGAAGGAAGAGACTCCCTGGGAATTCACCAAGGCCGGACACCATTGCAACTACGCAATCGCCAGTCCGCACCTGATGACGTTTCGCGCGGGCGACGCCGGTTTCTGCGACATCGAATCCGGCAATACATCACGGCTGAAAGGATTCCGCAGCGGATGTCGCAACAGTCTGATTCCGGCCAACGGAGTGCTGAACGCTCCGAACATGGCTCATGGCTGCGTGTGTGGATACTCGCTGTTCACGTCGCTGGCTCTGGTCAATCTTCCGCAGACCGAAGTGTGGAGCTACTCGGCGCTGAAGTTCGATCCGAAGAAGGACGCCATCCGTCGAGTCGGCATCAACTTCGGAGCACCCGGCGATCGGCAGGACGATTCGGGCACGCTGTGGGTGGACTATCCGAACAAAGGCGGCACCTCACCGGGCATTCCGATGAAAGTCACCGCTGAGAACCCGCGGTACTTCCGTCGACACTCGTCGCTGCTGAAGGGCGACGGCGTGAATTGGGTGGCAGGCTCCGGCGTGGAAGGTGCGACGAGTGTCACGCTGACGCTCAACGCGACCGAGCCGAAGACTCCGCAGTCTTACACCGTGCGGCTGCACTTCGCCGAACCAGACGACGCACAGCCGGGCGAACGGGTTTTTGACATCGCGCTGCAGGGCAAGCCCGTGGCTGAGAACGTCGACATCGCTCGCGACTCCGGCGACAACAACTCGGCTCTCGTTCGCGAGTTCAAAAACGTCGAAGCCGGCCGCAGCTTGAAGCTGGACCTGACGGCTCGAGTGGGTCGAACCGTCCTGTCGGGAATTGAAGTGGTCGCTGCAGAGTGATTTTCCATTCGGAAAACGACGATGAACATGCGGCGGCGTTATGAGGTAACGATTATGTCCTGATCGCAAACGTGAAAGGCATGATGCAGACATGGGTCGAACAAGTCACAGAATTCGTTTTGTGGTTGTCGGCGTGGCACTTTTCTGCTGCTGGAAGAGTATCGACGCTCAGGACACGCTGGATCGTCAACTGGCACCGTTCTTGAAAGAGCACTGCTTCGATTGCCACTCGGGCGATTCTGTGGAAGGGAATCTGAACCTCGCCAGCTACGCGACCGATCTGACGGATGCAGAGGTTCGACGTCGCTGGGTCTTTCTTTATGATCGCGTCGCTCTGGGTGAAATGCCGCCGAAATCTGCCGAACAGCCTTCAGCAGCATCGCGAGCCAGTTTTCTGAAAGCACTCGGCGAGCGACTTGCACGAGCGGACCGTGATCAGCGCGAGGTCGTTCTGCGGCGGCTCAACCGCAACGAATACACCAACACCGTCCGTGACCTGTTCGGCATTTACGTCGATGTGTCTCGCACGCTGACCGATGATTCGACAGAGAGCGGGTTCGACAATATCGGATCGACGTTGTCGGTGTCGGCTGAGCAGTTGGCCCTATACGTCGAGGCGGCTGACATGGTGCTTGACCAGGTGTTTGGTCCGTCGCGACCACCCAGAACGATCAACCGCACCGCGAACTTCGCGACGCTGCCGCGCGGTGCCGGAGATTCGGAACGCAAGCTGAAAGATGGAGTCGTGCTGTTCAGCGGGGCCAAATTTCTGCCGATGTACGATTTCAGCGTGCCCGCTCAGGGTCTTTATCGCGTTCGTATGAAGATTCGTGCGGAGCAAAGCGAGGCGCCCGTTTTCATGCATGTTAAAGGCGGGAACACAGGACGGATTCCGTCGCACACGGTGGGATTCTTCGAAGCATTGCCGGGCAAGTTAACGACAGTCGAATTTACGGATCGTGCACCGGAAAGATCAGACAACTTCGCGATCGGGCTGAACGCCGGCTATCCGTACTGGAAGGTGAACCCTGACGAGTACAAAGGCCCGGGACTCTTCATCGGCGATATCTCGATCGAAGGTCCGGTCGATGAATGGACCGCCAGCCGACGACAGCTACTCGGCGACGTCGATTTTGCAAACGGCACGCTCGACGACATCCAAACCGTTCTCTTGAAACTGCTCCCTCGAGCGTTTCGGCGTTCGGTCAACGAAACCGAAGCCGCGCCGTACGTCGCTCTCGCCAAGGGTGCGATGGACGAAGGAAAGGACTTCGAGGCGGCTCTACGAGTTGGGCTCAAGGGCGTGTTATGCGCTCCGGAATTTTTGTACCTGGAAGAACGACTTCAAGAGAGTGACGCGAAGCTGGTCGTCGACGATCACGCGCTGGCGTCGCGGTTGTCTTACTTTCTGTGGAGCAGCCTGCCGGACGAAGAACTGCTGTCGCTCGCCGGTCGAGGTCAATTGAGAAAGCCCGACGTGCTACGGGCTCAGGTGGGCCGAATGCTAGCGGATGCGAAGTCGCAACGCTTCGTCGAGAACTTCACCGGACAGTGGCTAAGAGTTCGCGACATCGACTTCACCGTTCCCGATCGACGACTTTATCCGGAATACAACGAGCTGTTGCGTCGGTCGATGATTGATGAACCGCGCGCGTTCTTCCGCGAGATTCTGGAAAACGATCTCAGCGTGCAGAACTTTATCGATTCGAACTTTGTAATGATCAATCAGCCGCTGGCCGAATTCTACGGAATCAACGGCGTGATCGGCCTGAAGATTCGCCGTGTCCCGCGGCCGCCCGGCAGCGTTCGAGGCGGAGTGTTGACGCAGGCCAGCGTGCTGAAAGTCTCGGCCGATGGGACAAGAACTTCGCCCGTGTTGCGAGGAGTGTGGATCCTCAATCACCTGTTCGGCACACCGTCGCCGCCTCCGCCACCATCGGTCGCGGCTGTGGAGCCCGATGTTCGAGGGGCGACAACTATCCGTGAGGAATTGGCGAAACACCGTGCCGACCAAAGCTGCAACCGCTGTCACCGAAATATCGACCCGCCGGGCTTCGCACTGGAAAGCTTCGACGTGTTGGGGGCTCACCGAGACTGGTACCGAACCCGGGACAGAAGCGGTAAGTACGTAAAGAGAACGCTGCATCCGCACGCGCCGACTAGTGTGCAGTACAGGCAAGGCCCCGATGTCGATTCTTCGGGTGTGATGCCGGACGGACGAACGTTCGCCGACGTTCGCGAGTACAAACGCCTGCTGCTCGAAGACGAGTCAGCAATGGCCCGATCGTTAACAAGATTGCTGATGAGCTATTCACTCGGTCGACAGGTTGGTTTCTCGGACCGTCCTGCGGTGGAAGAAATTCTTGCCAGTACGAAGAGTCAAAACTACGGGCTGCGGTCGATCATTGGCGAAATTGTGACGAGCGAAACGTTCCGCAGTCCTTGATCTGGTAACCCGACGCGTGATTTTTGAAGTTGCACACTTTCGGACAGCAGCAGATTTGGCCGAAGGCCATTCTTCACCGTAGCCTGGAGCATCGCCCCAGGGAGTCGGAAAACAAAGTCCTTTTGGCCGAAGGCCATATTCACGTCACGCAGCAATGCCAGTGAGTATGGCCTTCGGCCAATGGGATTCGTAAATAATCGGAATCCTGGGGCGGAGCCCCAGGCTACGGTAAAAAGTGGCTTTCAGCCACGCTGGGCCGCAATAAAGTGCAACATCAAAACGCGTGAGCGAGGGACAGAATCTCGTTCGTACGTCGGCTTATGAAATAGCTCTACAATCAAGCAGAAGAATCAATCACGGATAAGTACGGATGTCTTGTTAAGTCAGGTGTTAAATCCGTGCTTATCCGTGGCTCGGTCTTCATCTTCACCGCCGACACTCCCCCGGTCATCAGCCGGTTTTCAAGTTTGAGGGATCACGCAATGAGCCATTCGCCAATCTCTGCATTCGGTCTTCACGCGCCGCGGTTTTCGCGCAGAACTATGCTTCGTGGAGCCGGCGTGGCGATCGCGCTGCCGGCGCTGGAGTGCATGGTTCCCCACGCCGCCGCTCAGGCAAATCAAACCGTGCCGCGGCGGATGGTGGCGATCAATTTTGAATTGTCGTTTCACCCGCCGAACCTGATGCCGGAAAAATCCGGCGGGGATTACGAACTGACTCCGTACCTGCAGCCGTTGGAAGATTTGCGGAACGACTTCAGCGTGATTTCCGGAACGTCGCACCCGGAAGTCGATGGCGGTCACGCGGCGTCGAAGTCGTGGCTCAGCGGTGCACCTCATCCGGGTGCTGCGAACTTTAAGAATTCGATCTCAATCGACCAGTTGGCGGCGAAGCAGATTGGTCTGCAGACCCGGTTCGCATCGCGGCAACTAGGATCGGGAATTTCCATCTCGGCCAATGGAGTGAAGCTGCCGGGCAGCCCGTACCCGGTCCACCATTTCAACGAGCTGTTTCTGGAAGGGCGGCCTGACGAGAAGACCAAGCGGATTGATCGATTGCGAGAAGGTCAGAGCGTGCTCGACACCGTGCTGGCCGCTTCAAAGCGGATGGTGCAGCGCGTCAGTCGGCAGGACAAGCAGAAGCTGGACGAATACTTCACGGCAGTCCGCGATGCCGAGCAGCAGTTTCAGAAATCCGAACAGTGGCAGCACAAGCCGAAACCGAAAGTCGACATGAAGCCGCCTTCGCGAATCCAGGACCGGGCTCGCATCGTCCAGAAGGCGAAGCAGTTTTACGACATCATGTTTCTCGCGCTGCAGACTGATTCGACGCGGCTGATGACCTATTGCGTTAACGATTCCAGTCTCGTGCCGGTAATTTCAGGCGTCTCACAGAACTACCACAATCTGTCGCACCATGGTCAGGATCCGGAGAAGCTGAAGCAGCTGGCGATTGTCGAAGCGGAGTATCTGAAACTTTACGGAGACTTTGTACGGCGGCTGAAAGAAACGGCCGAAGGCGGTTCCACGCTGCTTGACCGTACGATGGTGATGCTGGGATCCCACATGCACAGCGGCGGCCACGACAACCGCAACCTCCCGATTATCCTGGCTGGCGGAGGCTTCAAACACGGCCAGCACCTGGCCTTCGACCAGTCCGACAACGCCCCGCTGGCCAACCTGCACGTCAGCATGCTGCAACGACTCGGCTTGGAAGTCGACCGCTTCGCCACCAGCACCGGCACGTTAAACGGGCTTGAGCTTTCAAGCTGAGTCGTGGTCGTTCAGAATAAAAATTCTCAGAACCTGGCAGGATGAGGATTTCATTGAACGTTTACCGAAGCAATGTAAAAACGTATCAGCAGTTCGTGCTGGCTATTGTGGTCGCACTGTCGTTGCCGATCGGCGTTTCTGCGGCAGAGCCGGGAGTACCGACTGACGACGCTGGGCTGCAGTTTTTCGTCGAGCGAGTTGAGCCGCTTTTGAAGTCGAAGTGCTTTGGGTGCCACTCTCATGCTGCGGGCGAGATGGAAGGCGGGCTGACGCTGGATTCTCGAAGTGGTTGGGTCGAGGGTGGAGAACGTGGGCCGGCGATTGTGCCAGGCAAGCCGGCAGAGAGTATGCTGATCAAGGCTGTGCTTCGAGAGGACGCGAAGCTTCAGATGCCGCCGGATGAGAAGCTGTCGGCAGCCGAGATTGAGCTTCTGACCGAGTGGATCAAACGGGGAGCTCCGGATCCGAGAATCAGCAGGCCGGTCCCGAAGCACGACGACGAGGCGACAGACTGGTGGTCGTTACGGCCGTTGCAGCGGCCCGTTGTTCCGGAAGTCGCATTCAAATCTGAAGAAGCTGACAACGCGATCGACGCGTTCGTGCGGCGACGACTTCTCGACAAGGGAATCGCTCCTGCTCCGAGGGCAGACCGGCGTACTTTGATCCGGAGACTTTATCTCGACCTGCACGGCTTGCCCCCGACTCCGGAAGCTGTCGCCGCGTTCGTTGCTGATTCCGATCCTCAAGCGTACGAAAAACTGGTTGACCGTTTGCTGGATTCAGACCGCTACGGCGAACGATGGGCGCGGTACTGGCTTGATACCGTGCACTTTGCCGACTCTCACGGGTGCGAACACGACGTCTTCCGACCGAACGCGTGGCGGTATCGCGATTACGTCATTGCCAGTTTTAATCGGGATACGCTGTGGCCGCGGTTTATTCGTGAGCAGTTGGCGGCGGATCGGTTTTACCCGGACGAGCCTCAACTGACGTCCGCGCTGGGTTTCATCGCTGCGGGGCCGCTTGAGTTAAGTCGTGCCGGAACGGCGCCGGTCACGTTCGACTATCTGGACCGCGACGACATGGTGACTCAAACGATGGCCGCCTTCACCAGCACCACCGCCAACTGCGCACGTTGTCATTACCACAAGTTCGATCCGATCAGCCAGGAAGACTACTACTCGTTGCAGGCTGTGTTTGCCGGAGTCGGAAAAGGCGCCGTCGAGTTTGACGTCGATCCACAGGTCGGTCGCGAACGACGGCGACTCAACAAGCTGCTGGCAGCGACGACAAGCGGTAACCGATCAACGCTGCTCGCAGAAGAGCACGCAACTGTGGTCGCGAAATGGGAAGAGGAATTCGGACATCAACCGGCAGCGTGGTTGCCACTGGCGCCGACCGAGTTCGTTTCGTCAGACGGCTCGACACTGAAGCTGCTTGAGGATCACTCGATCCTCGCCTCCGACGTCCGGCCCGAGAAAGACACTTACACAATCACCGCGCCAAGCTCGGTCACCAAGCTGACGGCTTTGCGACTGGACGTGCTTTCGGACGACAGCCTGCCGCTGAAAGGCCCCGGTCGACAGGACAATGGCAACCTGCACCTCTCCGAGTTCGAAGCGTTTGTCGTGGAGGACGGATCGACCGAACAGACTCGACTTAAGATCAAAAAGGCGACTGCCGATTGGGATCAGGCGGGCTGGACGATTTCTCACGCACTCGACGGAAACATAGGGACGGCATGGGGCATCTACCCGAAAGTCGGAGCGTCGCATTACGCGGTGTTTGAGCTGGACAAGCCGGTGATGCTTGAGCCTGCGAGTCAGTTGGTCGTCGTGCTCAAGCAACTGCATGGCGGCGGGCATCTGATCGGTCGAGCAAAGCTGTACGCGACAGATGCCGCCGGGGCCTCGGCGAACGTACTGCCGGATACCGTTCTGGCAGCGGTGAAAGTTGCACGTGATCAACGTTCTGACGGACAACGAGCGGCCATCGCGGCTCACGCTTTGCGGCTTCACGCAAAGGAGCAACTGGCCAGTCTGCCAGCTCAGGCGTCGGTTTACGCCGTATCCAGTAGCTACTCACACGCCGCCAAACGAGCCAGCCCGCTGGCGCCGAAGATCGTCCACGTTTTGCGGCGAGGCGATATTGATAAGCCCGGAGCCGTTGCCTCGCCGGGCGCGTTGTCTGCCATCGCCAGTATTCCGGGGCGTTTTGAGTTGGCCGATCCGAATGACGAAGCCTCACGCCGTGCGGCTTTGGCCGAGTGGCTGGCGGCGCGAGACAACCCGCTCACCTGGCGGAGCATCGTGAATCGAACGTGGTCCTACCATTTCGGTCGAGGCCTCTGCGACACTCCGAACGACTTCGGCCGAATGGGCGGCACACCGTCGCACCCGGAACTGCTGGACTGGCTGGCGGTCTGGTTTCGCGACGATGCCAAAGGATCGCTGAAGCAACTGCACCGGCTGATTCTGCTGTCGTCAACCTGGCAGCGGGCGTCGGCGATGCTGGATTCAACGGGCCGAACGTCCGAGGTTCGCGGCGATCAACATGCCGACGCGTCATCGATCGACTCGGACAATCGATTGCTCTGGCGAATGAATCGTCGTCGGCTGGACGCTGAGTCTTACCGGGACTCCGTTCTTCAGTTCTCTGGCCGGATCAACCTGACGATGGGCGGGCCGGGCATTCAGCAGTTCACGCAGTCAAAGGGCGCTCAGGCAACGCCGAAGCTGGATTACGACGCCTTTGACTGGAACAACCCAAGCGCCGCGCGACGGAGTATCTACCGGGTCGTCTGGCGTGGCATCGCGGACCCGTTCATGGAGTCGCTCGATTTTCCGGACCTCGGCCTGCTGTCTCCGAAACGCGGCGAGTCGGTGTCCGCGCTGCAGGCGTTGTCGGTGTTCAACAACGATTTCGTTCTGCACCACAGTCAGGTTCTGGCGAAGTCGCTGGAGGAAACGCAGACGACGATTGATGACCAAGTGGCGCAGGCGTGTCGGCTCGTTTATTTACGCGAGCCTCGACAGGAAGAAAACGTGCTGCTGGCGGCGTATGCTCAGCAACACGGACTCGCGGCAACGTGCCGGGTTTTACTTAACAGCAACGAATTTCTCTTCGTGGATTGAGGACAGGGCGAACCGGACATGAGCAACTCGCGGCGGGAGTTTCTGTGGGACATTGGCGGCGGCCTGGGTGGACTTGCCGTTTCGCAGATGCTCGCGCGCGAGGCATTGTCGGCAGAGAATGAGCGACCGAAGCCCGAGTTCAACGGCGGGCTGCATCATCCCGCGAAAGCTCGGCGAGTGATTCAGCTCTTCATGACCGGCGGCGCGAGCCCAATGGACACGTACGATTACAAGCCGGAACTGGAGAAGCTGCACGGACAGAAACTGGGGCCCGATAAAAAACCGGAAGGCTTTACGGCGATGCCCGGTGCGATCATGAAGAGCCCGTTCAAGTTCAAGCAGCACGGCGAAAGCGGCCGCTGGGTCAGCAGCGTCTTTCCGCATCAGGCTGAAGAAGTCGATGAGATGGCGTTTCTGATGGCGATGGCGTCGAAGACCAACGTGCACGGGCCGGGCACTTACATGATGAACTCCGGATTTCTGTTGCCGGGGTTTCCGTCGATGGGTGCCTGGATTTCTTATGGTCTCGGAAATCTCACCGACGAACTGCCCACCTTCGTCGTGCTGCCGGACGCGAAGGGCCTGCCTTACAACCAGAAGGGACCGTTCTCGTCGGGATTTCTTCCGGCGGTGAACCAGGGCACCGTGATTAACGCTTCCGGAAAGAATCCGATTCCCGATTTGTTTGCTCGCGAGAAGTACAAATTCGCGACACGCGACGCAGACCGCGACGGCTTTAAACTCTTGCGAAAGCTGAACGCCGGGCATGCTCAGAAGAGTCCGCTGGATTCGCAGTTGGATGCCCGGATCAAGTCGTACGAACTGGCGGCCCGCATGCAGCTGTCCGCTCCCGAAGCGTTTGATGTTTCGCGGGAGAACGAATCGACTCACAAGGCCTACGGTCTGAACGAGCCGGTGACCGAAGATTTTGGACGTCGCTGTCTGCTGGCTCGGCGACTGGTCGAACGAGGCACTCGATTCGTGCAGGTCTGGAGCGGTCCTCAGGGAGCAACCGGCAACTGGGACAATCACGGCAGCATTCCGAAAGAGCTGCCGCCCATCGCGAAGTCGGTCGATCAACCAATCGCCGCTTTGATTCGCGACTTAAGATCACGCGGCCTGTTCGACGACACGCTGCTGATCTGGACGACCGAGTTCGGTCGCACGCCGTTCGCCCAGGGCGGCGACGGTCGAGATCACAACGGCGGCTCGTTCGTGACCTGGCTGGCCGGAGCCGGCGTCAAAGCGGGAGTCGCCTACGGACAAAGCGACGACTGGGGCTACAAGGCTGAGGAAGGAAAAACCTACTGCTACGACTTCCACGCCACGGTGTTGCATCTTCTGGGCATCGACCATCAACGCCTGACCTACCGCCAGAACGGCATCGACCGCCGCCTCACCGACGTCCACGGCCACGTCGTGAATGAAATCCTCGCGTAGCACTAAATGTTTACGACCAAAGCTTTCACTCTTCGCAAGAGCCGAGGATAAGGCCTCTTGTGCCTGCGGCACCCAGACAATCTAAAAGAGATTGTCTACCCTGCTTTATTGGATACTCCGCGATAATCGCGGAGTGTTCCTTGAAACAAAGTTTCTCACGTGATAATCCTTCCACAAGCTGAATATCCAGCTTTATCGCGAATACTTTTAGTTATCCGAATGAGGCGAACATCGACTTCCACACTTTCACCGTTGTAGATGCTTCGCTTCGTGAAAAGATCTCACAAGTGCGCACGGACGATTGGTCGCTCTCAACAACGCCTGACATTAGCGAGCGTTTTTGGGCATCGGCGGACGGCCTTTCCCGTGCGCAGTTCACCAAACCTGAGTTCGCGTACGAAACTCCTCCCAACGACATGGAGCGTTGCCACGAAATTCTTATACATGCTGCGGATGCTTCCATTGCTGAAAACGTCCAACAGCTGATTTACGGGGGAATGTTGCTTGGCTATCCCGACGTGCACACAAACAAATCGCCTAATCCGTGCATTGAACGCGGATCGCTCGACGTCTCCATCCTACAATCAACCCCGTTTTGTGACTTCTTTCAGTTCGCGGATAATGGGTATCTAGGTTGCAGAATTGCCGAGGCGGCTTGGACAGAATCGAAATACATGTATGCCATCGAAAAGCTCAAGCTGAGCTGGCGGCTGGATTGGTTTACACCACATTCTGCATCACCGCGGCACGGCCAAATCTTTGATAACGAACACCCTGAATTCGAGTATCACACCAACGCCGCCTTCGCAATCATTGCTGCGTTCTCTGTGGTTGAGGAACTCGGGCTAGAAGTTCGCTCTAACAGTAAGAAGCCTAGATTTACTGATCCCCAAAAAGGTGATTGGAATCCAGTTGTTCGGCAGGACATAGAGAACCGACTGGCTGAATCAGGCGTTGACACCAACGAGTCTTTCCCATGGGTGCACCGGGGGGAACCTACGAGCATTGAAATCGAAATGAAGCCGATATTGGGTGCTGAAGCTGACTACGCCGATGGAAATGTGGTCCGCGACCGAGACTTGGACATTGTTGATGCGATACATTACGTAAGCTGGTTGCGCAACTTCATAGCTGCGCACCGCTTTTCTGACCTCGTTGGTACCATTTCACCATACGACGTTTTCAACTCACAATCACTGGCGCGTCGACTTCTCATGTCTTCTGTCGGGTATTGGAAGCACCCTGATTTTTTCGGATAATCGGGTAAGCGGCTGTGTTCATTTTCAAGTCTCTTCTCATATAGTTTTCGGATTCCAAGGTGTGTTTGTTTTGACCATGGAGTTCAGAATGACCAGC
>JBLFXD010000133.1:0-11103 GCA_047611045.1 Planctomycetaceae bacterium
CAGGACAGGAAAGAGTGCGGGGATGCCGAAAATGTGCATCCCGTGAAACACGGCGCACGCCTGGGCGAGCACACAAATTAGAAGCAGATACGGCGTGAGCAGTGCCGTCAGGTTCAGCAGCAGGCTGGCTTCGTAAGACAAGGGAACGAACATCGCGATGCCGAACAGAGCGATCTCGATGATGGCGACGATCGCTAACAATCCGAGTGTCGTCACGGCGAGGATGGCGGTTGCCGTTTGAAACGCGGCCTGCTTTCCCTTTTGCTCCATGTCCCGGATGAAAACGGGCAGGAACGCCGTCGAGAGTGCGCCTTCGCCGAAAATCTGGCGAGCCATGTTCGGGACGCGAAATGCGACGCTGAACGCGTCCATGATGACGCCGCTGCCAAAACTAGCGACCATGACGGCGTCGCGGAAGAGGCCGAGAATACGGCTCAGTAAGGTCAGCAGTCCGACGATACGCACTCGCTGAAAGAGGCGTCCGCGGTGCGAGTCTTCCTGACTGTCGCTGGGCGAGTCATCCATGCTGCCGAGTGTCGTTCAAAAAGGGCTTCAGCGAAACTTCGATCCCGCCAGGTTGGCTATCGCGAATAACTCAAACTGGTTCGCGTCGAAGTTGGGTCTGAATATAAAGAAAGCCGGTGAGTGACTCACCGGCTTTCTGGAAGATTTGGATCTCAGGAGCTTAAGCTGGCCTGACATCCTCCGCGCGTGGACCTTTTGGTCCCTGTCCCGCTGTGTACGAGACTCGCTGGCCTTCGGTCAGCTCTTCGAATGTGACTCCGTCCAGAGCCGACAGGTGGAAGAAGATGTCATTACCGTCTCCAGTGTCGATGAATCCGAAGCCCTTGTCTGTCAGTCGCTTGATCGTGCCTTCTGCCATCTCATCTGCTTTCTCAAAAAAATAGTCGAACAGTGGTGATGGTCGAGCAAACCTGTTCTGGCGACCACGCCACCGTTCAAAAGAGTAACCAAACAGGTCGGCCCGTCAACTCCAGAAAGGCCTGATTCGGCTAACAGATAAACTCTTGTGAATTTGATATTTTCTGGAATTCGGACGAATTCTGAGGTCATTGCAGGTCTACGTGCGCGCTGCGTGATCTCATCGGAATGATGGAGGGAGCATCGCCTGGTGGACTCGTCGCCTGCTGCACGGAAGCTGGTTGAGGTTCGGGCTGATTCGCTGTGATTGGGATCGGCGTAAATCCGACCAGTACAAATGCAAGTGCCAGCCAGCCAAGGACGATTCGCGTCGTGCCGAGAGGCACATTGTCGTCGGCTGTTGGTGGGTGTTTCAGGCCGAACGCAAAGAGCAGGCCGATCATCAGAATGAAAGACGGGTCGCGCGTGGTGACCATCCAGACGACCGCTCCTCCCACGACGCTATAGGCAACCCAGTGAGCTTTGCGGCCGATCAGCGTGTAGAGAATGTGACCGCCGTCAAGCTGGCCGATCGGCATGAGATTCAAGGCCGTAATAAAAATTCCGACCCAGCCTGCGAACAGAAGCGGGTTGAGGACCACTTCCTGGTTCGCCGCCAGCACGCCGTGACGAGCTTCGTACATCCACTTCAAGATGAGTGGGTCGCCGAAGATGATCGATCCCTGCGATGGGTCAATCGTCGTAACGGTTGAGTCCTGAAGTCCCCACCAGGTGATCGGTATCGCGAAAACAAGACCGGCCAGCGGACCAGAGATGGCAATGTCGAACAGAGCTTTCCGGTTCGCGAATCCCGCTCCCTGGACGATGACAGCTCCCATCGTGCCGAGCATCAGAAACGGCATCGGGATGAACATCGGCGGCGAGGCCGGGACTTTGTATCTGAGTGCCTGGAAGTAGTGGCCAAGCTCGTGAGCCAGCAGGATGCCCATGACTCCAGCCGCGTAAACCGGACCGCCGACGTACCAGGTGGAAGCGCAGGCCCCAACGAAAAGCAACACCGACCACGGGTACATTCGTCGAATCTTTTTGTCGAGCAGCTGGCGGTACTCTTCGGCAGTCATTCTTCGGCGAGCTTGTTTTGGTAGTGGCTCGACGGCTTCATTGGAATCCTGGACAGTCACATCCGCGGAAATGGTCGCTCCGACGGCGGCGTCATTATCGCCGTCAGAAACTGGCGAAGAAGTATCGCGGCTCTCGTCGTCGGCTGGTTGCTGCTCGTTTGGCTCCACGCGGATGCTGCTTCCCTGAAATTGACGTGAGATTTGCTGAGAGTCGGTTTCGATGAGCAGAACGGTGCTCAGTTGTTGCGTTTTCGAACGAATCCTAGAATCCCCAGCCGTTTAGGAAAATACGACATTTGCTGCGAGTTTATCGCCACTAACCGCTAATCGAATCGGGCGAGTCGGTGATCCCCGTTCTGGTACTGTCAGGCGTCGCGACGTCTGGCTTGGTACTGCCCCTCGGGTAAGCCTCACTCTTGAATATCACCGCATGAAACGGATCGCCGTCCTCGGATCGACAGGATCGATCGGAACGAGTTGCCTGGAGGTGCTCGACGGACTCCGGGACCAAATGGTTCTGGTGGGAGTTTCCGCGCACACTCGCTGGCAGGATCTGGCCGCTCAGACGCAGGACTTCGACCCTCGCTGGGCCGTTCTTAGTGACTCGGAACTGGCCGGAACGGTTGCTAAAGAGCAGTTTGCAGCGGGGACTGAGATTGTCTACGGGGCTGACGAGCTTTCAAAACTGGCGGCACACGACGATGTTGACGTCGTGGTTGCGGCGATTGTTGGGGCGGCCGGCCTGCAGAGCACTGTCGCCGCGGTCGAAGCTGGCAAAACGGTGGCCATCGCCAACAAAGAAACGCTGGTCGTCGCCGGTCCGCAGGTCGTCGAGTTGGCCCGGAAAACGGGTGCAAAACTGCTGCCGGTCGACAGTGAGCACAGCGCGGTTTTTCAGGCGATGCAGGCCGGTTCTGAGAAAGAAGTGAAGAGAATCGTCCTGACGTCGAGCGGCGGACCGTTCCGCGGCGCGACGCGGGAGCAGTTGGACGCGGTGACGCCCGACACGGCGTTGCGGCATCCGACGTGGGAGATGGGGCCGAAGATTACGGTCGACTCGGCCACGTTGATGAACAAGGCTCTGGAAGTAATCGAGGCAAAGTGGCTTTTTGGCCTCGAACCCGAGCAGATTGAGGTCGTCGTCCACCCGCAATCCGTCATACACTCCTTCGTCGAGTTCGTTGATGGTTCCTGTATTGCCCAGCTTTCGCCACCAGACATGAAGCTTCCGATCCAGTACGCTTTGACGTGGCCGGATCGGCTGGAGTGTCCGGGGCCGAAAATGGACTGGTCTACGGCGTGGTCACTCGACTTTCATCCGCCGGATCGAGAACTCTTTCCGGCTCTTGATCTTGGTTTTGAGGTCGCTCGTAACGGCGGCACCTGCGGAGCGGTTTTGAATGCGGCGAACGAAGTCGCCGTTGACCGATTTCTGCAGGGACAATTGAATTTTGTCGAGATTCCCCGTGTTTGCCGCGAGGTTCTCGATGCGCATAATTTTGATCCGAGCCCGTCGCTGTCGGAACTTGTTCGACTGGACGTCTGGGCTCGAGAGGAGACAAACCGGTGGAAATCCTCGCGTTCGATATGAGCGTGCTGCTTACTAAAGCGCTGCACATCCTTTACGTCGCCCTCGGTCTGGGGCTCGTCATTTTCTTTCACGAACTCGGTCACTTCGCCGTCGCCAAGTGGTGCGGTGTTTTCGTCGAGAGATTCAGCATCGGCTTCGGCCCGATCCTTTGCAGCTTCAAACGAGGCGACACCGAATACGCGCTGTCGCTGATCCCGTTCGGCGGCTACGTGAAGATGCTTGGCCAGGACGACATGGATCCCAGCCAGTTGACGACCGAAGAAATCGCCCAGGACCCGCGAGCGTACTCCTCGAAAAATGTTCCGCAGCGAATGGGCATCATCTCTGCCGGTGTGATCATGAACGTGATTACCGGGATGCTCTTCTTCGGGCTGGCTTTCCGTTATGGCGTTGAGTCTTCGCCCGCAGCGGTTGGACATGCGGTCGTCGGCAAGCCTGCCTGGGAGAAAGGGATCCGCTCGGGAGACGTCTTCACGCGGATCAACGGACGCGACACGAAATCGTTCCAGGACATCCTGCGTGGGACAACCCTTTCGCGAGGCGACATCCAACTGGAAGGCTACCACGCTGACGGAGAAACGTTCAAAGTCGTCATTCAGCCAGACGCCAGCGGCCTGCGGCGGATGATCGGCGTTTCAGATGCTCGCTCGTTGAAGATCGCCGAGATTGGCAACGACCTGAAATCGACCGTCGTGCCGGGTTCTCCGGCTGCGAAGGTGAAGGACAGCTTTCACGACAACGACGAAATTGTCTCGGTTAACGGAGACAAGATCGACAGCCATTCGCAGTTGCAGAACTTGCTGGCGAGACATCGAGCATCCAGTGTCGAGTTGGGTATCAAGCGCGGGGATAAGGTCGAGACTGTCACCGTCGAACCGGCGAAGTTTCGTGAAGTCGGCCTGTGGATGGACATCGAGCAAATTGCAGCCGTCCAGGAAAATTGTCCGGCAGCCAAAGCTGGACTGCGAGTTGGCGACAAAATCACCTCAGTAAACGGAGTCGACGTCGGGAAAGAGATCAACCCTCTGCATCTGGCCGAGCATCTGGAAATGTTCGCGGGTGAAGAAGTCGAGATCGGCGTGAAGCGAACCGTTGAAGGTTCGCCGGAGCTTGAGGAAGTCACCGTTAAGCTGACTCCTGACGACACGCCGGCGTGGATCGAGTATCCATTTTCGGACGGAACACCGCTTGGCATTCCGTCGATCGGCGTCGCGTATCATCTGACATCGAACGTCTTGAAAGTGCTTCCGGGCAGTCCGGCCGCCAAAGCCGGAGTGCCGGAAGGCGGAGTTCTGGAGTCGATCAAAATCGAATCCGAAGACGAGACGTTCAAAAAGATATCGCCCGTTTCATCGACAGAGTTGGCGTTTGTTGACACAACAAAAAAGAGCATGGCCTACGCACTCTGGCAGATTCAGGAAGTACCCGATGCAAAGGTAACGCTTAAGTTTCAGGGTGACGAGAAGAGTTACCCGTTGAAGCCGGTGCCGACGGCAGAAGAGTGGTACATCTCGCAGCGCGGCATCTTTCTGCAGCCACAGCGTCTAATGCTCAAGGCTGACACGTGGGGTGATGCGTTCAGAATGGGGGTCTATCAGACTCAGAACACTGGGCTTGATATCTATCTCACTCTTCGAAACCTCGTTTCAGGTCACCTTTCTCCAAAGAATCTACACGGACCTGTCGGGATCGCTCAGGTGGCTTACGCTGTGTCCAAACAAGGGATTCAGCAACTGTTGATGTTCCTTGGTTTTCTGAGCATCAATCTGGCCATTCTGAACTTCCTGCCGATTCCGGTCCTCGACGGAGGACACATGGTCTTCCTGATCTGGGAAGGGGTGACGCGTCGTAAGCCCAGCGAGAAAGTGCTCATTGCAGCGAGCTATATGGGAATGGCATTCGTCCTCGGGTTGATGGTTTTCGTGATTTACCTGGACATCTTCGTGCACGGAAGCCCCGGTTAAGTCGCTTCCTATGGACGCTCTTTCGATTCTCAACAAACGCTTCGGACATGCGGCCTTTCGAGGTCAGCAGGAAGCGATCATCGAACGCACGATGTCCGGCGGCCATTCGCTGGTCATCATGCCGACCGGTGGCGGTAAGTCGCTGTGCTATCAGGTGCCAGCGCTACTGCATGCCGCTGTTGCGGACAAAAAGTCGGCCAGGGCTCCGCTGACACTCGTTCTTTCTCCACTGATCGCGTTGATGAAAGATCAGGTCGACGCATTACAGGACAAAGGGATTCGAGCGGCGTTTATCAATTCGTCACTAAACCGGCAGGAACGAGAGTCGCGATACGAGCAGGTGGCGAATGGCAGGTTCGATCTGCTTTACGTCACGCCCGAGCGTTTTCGGAAACCGGACTTCATCGACGTTCTCGCGCAGCGAGACATCAAACTGCTGGCGGTGGACGAGGCTCACTGTATCAGTGAGTGGGGGCACGATTTTCGCCCTGACTACACGCGGTTGAGAGAGTTTCGAAAGCTTGTTGACGACCCAACGACGATCGCTCTGACGGCGACGGCGACGCCGGACGTTCAGCAGGACGTTGTCCGCCAGCTTGGTCTGCAGCCTGACGACGTTGCGATGTTCCACGAAGGTATCGACCGACCGAATCTGGAGATCTCTGTCGAAGAAGTCTGGGGCACGGACGAGAAGCTCGATCATATCCTGCGCATCGTGAATAAGTACGAAGAGTCCGACGGAAACGGGATCGTCTACTTCACGCTGATCAAGACCCTGGACATGTTCAGCGAGATGTTGCGGAAGAAAAGGATCCCTCACTTCTGCTACCACGGCCAACTGGAACGGCGAGATCGCCGCCGTGTTCAAAGTGACTTCATGAAGTCGCAGAAGTCGTTCGTTCTCGCAACCAACGCGTTCGGAATGGGCATCGACAAGGAAGACATTCGATTCGTGACGCACGCCGAAATGCCCGGCTCGATGGAGTCGTGGTATCAGGAAATCGGCCGAGCCGGTCGCGATGGTTTGCCGTCGGACTGCGTCCTGCTTTACGACGAGCATGATCTGACGACTCAGATGGAGTTTCTCCAATGGAGCAACCCCACCGCAGAATACTACGGACGAGTTTACGACCTGCTTCTGCATCGCGCCGAAGAAGTCGAAGCCTTCGGAATGGAATGGGTTCGCGACACGTTACACCCGAAGAAGCGGCACGATCACCGGATCGATACGGCGCTGCAGATGTTCGATCGGCACGGCGTGATCGAAGGTCACCGTGAGCGTCGCACGCCAAAGATTCTGTGCGAGATGCCGGCCATGCTGCAGGACGAAGAGCGACTCGAAGAGAAACTCCGTCGCGACCAGCAGAAACTTTACGCACTCGTTCAGTTGATTCGCCACGAGGGCGACCGCAAAGCTTTCATCCACGAATACTTCGGCATCCCGTACAACGAAGCGTCGTGACTTTTGGCGCTGGTCACTCAACCCAAATTGCACGAATAGTAGGGTATGTCAAGCGGAGCACAGGCGTACCATCAGAGTTGCATCCCTAAAAAATGGGACGCCTGCGCTGCGCTTGACATACCCTACGATGATGTACGACGAAACGATAATTGCGACCATGGTCTGAATGTGATGTTGCCAATGAAGAATCCGCAAACGCTCACGGAACACGCAAAGTTGATCTGGCAGGCGGGTGTCGATGCTGTTGGCTCGGACCAGCTGGTCCGCGACGTCGTCTCGGTATCGCAACATTTTCTCACGATTGGCAACGATGAATTTGATCTCCGACAGCTGTCGCGGATCGTGGTTGTCGGTGCGGGGAAGGCTGGTGCTGGCATGGCTGCAGCCCTGGAAGACGTGCTCGCTCCCGAGGTAATTGGTCAAGCCGTATCGAAGTGTTCGGTGAGTGGTTGGGTGAATGTGCCAGCGGATTGTGTGCGTCCTTTGCCGAGAATTCATCTTCACGCAGCAAGACCGGCTGGAGTCAACGAACCGACGGAAGAAGGGGTTCTGGGTTCGAAGAAGATTCTCGAACTGGTCAACGGCCTGACCGACACAGATCTTTGTCTGGTTCTGCTTTCCGGCGGCGGAAGCGCGCTGTTGCCGGCGCCCGTCGACGGAGTATCGCTTCAGGACAAGCAAACGATCACACGACTGCTGATGCACGGCGGCGCGACGATCAACGAATTGAACTGTGTGAGAAAGCAACTCTCTCAGATCAAGGGCAGAGGTCTGGCTCGAGCGATGCCAACTGGCCGGATGATTTCGCTGATCATTTCCGACGTGATCGGGGACCCGCTCGACGTCATCGCGTCCGGGCCGACTGTTGATGACTCGTCGACGCCTGCGGACGCTTTGGCAATTCTTTCTCGCATCATCCCTGACGAAACGCAGATCCCCACCAGCATTCTGATGTTTCTGAATCAGCAAGCCGCAGCACCGGCCGTGCAATGCGAGGTTTCGTGTGACCGAGTCAGGAACCTGGTCATCGGCAACAACGACGTCGCCGTTCGGGCGGCGGCAGTGAAGGCTGAGGAGCTTGGATATCGAGTCGTTAATCAGGGAAGTGGCCTTGCTGGCGTCGCGGACGAGTCCGGCCGAGAACTCGCTGAGAAGTGCCTCTCGATACGAGACTCCGAAAATGCAGTATCGGGGCCGGTCTGCGTGATCAGCGGAGGCGAGCCGGTTGTGCATCTTGCCGAAACGGATCTTCCTCGAAAGGGCGGGCGGAATCAGGAGCTGGTACTTGCCGCGTGTCAGACACTTTGGGACGACGGTGCGGAACGAATGGCGATCCTGTCGGGAGGGACCGATGGCGAAGATGGACCGACCGACGCGGCCGGAGCGATTCTCGACGCGTCAGTGGTCGAAGAGGCCAAACGTCTTGGGCTGACGCCTGACGAGTTTCTCGCGATCAATAATTCGTACGAGTTTTTCGACAAGGCCGGCGGACTCCTGAAAACCGGCCCGACTCATACCAACGTGATGGACCTTCGCGTGGCGGTCATCGGAAGCTGAGTCACCCGGTTGTGATGGTCACTTCGAATGGTCATCATCGCGGCCCCAGGCGGCACACAGGCCGCTTCAGAACCGTCTCCATAGTCTTCTCAAACCAGTTCACCACGATGTCTGACGACGCCGAATTGCTGCCGGCTGATCTGGAAAGTTCACCTTGCCTGCAGGGCGAAAAGGTGGCCTTTACGGGGATCCTTGCGTCGATGACTCATCGCCAGGCGAGCGATCTTGTCGGCGAGAATGGCGGCTCGTCTTCTGCTCACATGAGCGGGCACGTGACGATGCTGGTTGTCGGCGAGGAAGGCTGGCCGCTGGACGAAGAAGGCAAGGCATCGGTCAAGTTGGAACAGGCTGTCGAGCTGATTAATTCCGGCGTGCCGGTGCAGATTCTGAAGGAGTCTGACTGGCTGAGGTTACTCGGGCTGGAGCATCGCGAGCGGGATGTCCATCGGCTGTTTACGCCGGCGATGCTTCAACAAAAGCTTGACATTCCGGTCGGCGTTGTGCGGCGGTGGGAACGGCTGGGCCTCATCGAGCCGGTCCAGCGAGTTTACCGGTTGCCTTATTTCGATTTTCAGGAAGTCGCAGCGGTGCGCCGTCTGCAGGAGATGCTGAAGTCGGGAATTCCGCGCGACCGCATCGAGCAAAGTCTTACCGGCTTGCGTTTGCTGCTGCCGTCGGTCGATCGTCCGTTGGCGCAGTTGGAGATTCTCGCTCGTGATTCGCGAGTGGTATTTCGAGACGGAAATGGTCTGGTGGAAGCTCGGACAGGACAGCGAATGCTGGACTTTGAACCGGAGCCAACGGTTGGAAGGTCCGACCCATCGGATAACGCGAGCGAAGATTCTGCCGAATCAGGTTTAAGCGAGGCTCCCAGCACGATCCCGCTGCCGTCTTTCGGTGTTGTAGCCGAGCCGAGCCCTTCGAGCTGGAATGCCGAAGAATGGTTTGATCACGGTTGCGGCTTACTGGGTGATGACGAAACCACGGAGGCGATCGAGGCGTTTCGGATGGCGTTAGTGCTTTGTCCGGACGACGCGGAGATTCACTTCTATCTTGCCTCGGCGTTGTACCGAACCGGGAACTTCGGCGGGGCAATGGAGAGGTACCACGTTGCGGTCGAATTGGACCACGAATACATCGAAGCCTGGACACAGTTGGGATGTCTGAGGTTTGAAGGCGGGGATTCTGAAGCCGCCGTCGAGGCTTTTGACATCGCACTGACCTGCCACGCCGACTACCCGGACGCCGTCTACCACAAGGCGACGGTCCTGGCTGATCTGGGACGAAGTGACGAAGCCATTGTGCTGTGGAAACAGTATCTCGATTTTGACCAGGACGGTCCATGGGCCGACGCCGTGATGGAGCGGCTTGAAACCGTCAGTGCGTTGGATGATGCGGCAGAGGTCGCGGTGGAAACGGTAGACAACGAGAACGCTCCAGTCTGAAGAGAGACGATTCGGGCAGGCTTGGAGCGAGGGATTGATCGACGTGGCTATTTCGCAGCGAGAGTTTGCCGAGCAGGTCGTACGGCAGTTGGCCGACGCCGGATATACCTCGCTCTGGGCTGGTGGCTGCGTGCGGGATCTGCTGGTGGGCCGCGAACCTAAGGACTACGACGTTGCAACGAGTGCTCGTCCCGAGCAGGTTCGAGAAGTCTTTGGAAAGCGACGAACGCTCAGCGTTGGCGAGAGTTTCGGCGTGATTGTCGTGCTTGGTCCAAAGTCTGCCGGACAGGTCGAAGTCGCCACGTTTCGAACTGACGGCTGTTACGTCGACGGCCGTCGGCCCGAGTCAGTCGTGTTCAGTTCTCCCGAAGAGGATGCTCAGCGCCGGGACTTTACGATCAACGGCATGTTCTACGATCCGCTCAAGAAGCAGGTGATGGACTTCGTCGACGGCGAACGCGATTTGGCCGCTGGAGTGTTACGGGCAATCGGCGATCCCCACGCACGGATGGAAGAAGACAAACTGCGGATGCTGCGAGCCGTCCGGTTTGCCGCGACGTTCGAGTTCGCGCTGGATGAAGCGACGGCCGATGCCGTGCGTTCGATGGCCGATCAGATTTCAGTGGTGAGTGCCGAGCGAATTGCTCAAGAGCTGAGGCGAATGCTGGTTGACCAGCACCGCGCTCACGCAATTGAACTTTGCCGCGACGTCGATTTGCTCGTTCGAATTCTTCCAGAACTTGAACCGGTGGTTCAGGACTCCGATCGCTGGTCACGTCTGAAGAGTGCGTTGACGCTGCTGGTCGATCCGAATTTCGCATTGGCATTTGCCGTGTTGCTAGAGGCTGCTGGCGAGTGCGGCATCGCAGCCGGCAACTCCGTTTCAAAGTTAGCGGTGCAGGCCGGGCGACGATTGAAACTTTCCAATCACGAAATCGACGATGCCGGCTGGCTACTGAAACACCGTCGCTCACTCGACAACGCATCGACGCTGCCGTTGTCACAGTTGAAGCGAGTTCTGGCCCAGAGGCTCGCTCCGGACCTGATCGTTCTGATCCGTGTCCGCGCTCTGGCGAACGCC
>JBLFXD010000134.1:0-11031 GCA_047611045.1 Planctomycetaceae bacterium
CATGGATCCAGTCGGACTTGAGAGACCAGTTGAATTGATGAGCACACCGTCGACGGAATCGCTGCGGTGATAACAAAACGTCACCGAAATGATCACGGGGGTGGTACTCATTGAGAGGCTCGATCTGCTCTGAGAATTTCGACAGAATGAACTTGTAGAAATCCGAACAACACAAAGCGACAGGAAGTTCGGTAGGGTGCGTAGCATGCCCTCGGCACGAAGCATTTGCCAAATCGACGCCAGAAGAACCTTCGACTGCCCAAGCGATTATTGGGTGAGTACAGATTCGACCTCGCTGTGGACAGGACTAAAGCAAGCCAGGACATCCTGGCGTCTGCTGATGGCGAGAGTCTCCGCCCGTTCGAGGGCTTTCAGAGCTTCTGCGTGTTGTCCCATCCGGCATACAAGTGCTCCTTTTGTATGGACACTCGCCCATTCTGGAGTGCTTTTCATGATACGGAGCAAACGGTTCAGCAAGGCAGCGTAGTCTCGGACAGCGTCTGGCTGGAGGCAGCAGGTTCGGGTCGTGTTGATCGTTGTGTTGGCTTGACGTTCCTGTTTCTCAAGGTGAGCGAGCAGCCGACTTGATTGACTGTGATACCGTAGAGCAACAAGTTCTTTGGCAAGCAGGAATTGAGGGTCTGAGTCCGCCGTGATTCTCGAAGACACCGATAACGACAGGCAGTTCGATAAACGCAAGGTCTTCTGGGACAAGGGGCGTAATTTAACCGGTATGGCGGTCGGACATGGCGGCGGGTGGATCGGCAAATCGCCGGAACACTCGTTCATTCCTGATCGCGATGGGAACGACGTCCCGGATTCGGAACACGTCGTGATGCTTGATGGATTCGTGCATTCAACCAACAACGTGCTCAACAATTGTCACTGGGGCACCGGCGGCTGGCTGCATGGCGCCATCGGCGTCGACAATCTGTCACACGTCGGACGACCCGGGACACCCAAGGAACAGCGATTCGAGATGAGCCGCGGGATGTGCCGGTTCAGGCTTGTTCTTAGTCGTGATTGGATGGTTTTGCGCCGAATGGCGCTCATTCGCGAAAAAGCAACCATAAGCTTGTGTGGGCCATTCAGAATTAACTCAGCAGCTGCCTTCCAGCGAGTCTTCCTCACCAAACTTTGAATGAAGCATTT
Organism: Planctomycetaceae bacterium; assembly: GCA_047611045.1. Taxonomy (GTDB): domain Bacteria; phylum Planctomycetota; class Planctomycetia; order Planctomycetales; family Planctomycetaceae; genus JABMPE01. The sequence continues at coordinate 1,153 of JBLFXD010000134.1, forward strand.
TGGCAGACTTCTATTTGAAAATTGCGTTTCAGATTGCAGACCACCATTCGATGACGGTGCAGGGGCTGAGGTCACGAACTCGTTCGTGACCTCAGATCGTCGGTGCATAGTCACCACTGACTGATGACGTCAACATTTACTGCTGCGGTTCGAGCCCGCATGACCGCGAAAACGTAATCGATTAAGACGCTTTCAGGACGATCGCACAATTACATCAGTTTGGTAACGCTGACGTTTGCTGTCGACGTTTGTCAGCGATAGCCCACCATCAAATCATGCGGTCGGTGGTTGGTCCGGTGTCTCGGAAGACTGTTCGGCGGGATCTTCGTTGATCTGACTACGTGACATTCGAATCCGGCGGGCTCGGTTGTCTCGGACTTCGAGGACTTCCGCTGTCCAGTCATCAAGTTCGATGCGGTCGCCGACTGACAGAATTCGCTGAGCCTTGTGGACAAGCAGACCGGCGAAGGTGTCGATTTCGGCGTCTGGTGATTCGAGGTCGAACTTTTCGCAGACTTCTTCGAGGGGGGTGCGGCCTCGAAGAATGAACTGGTCAGGGCCGTCGGGGATAATGTGCGGGTCGTCGTTGTCGAACTCGTCGTCGACTTCTCCAATGATTTCTTCGAGAACATTTTCCAGCGTGACGATGCCGATGACGTTGCCGTATTCGTCGATGACGAATGCCAGGAGCTGGTGGGTGGCCTGGAAATGCTTCAGCAGTTTGCTGATCGGCATGCTCTCCGGAACTTTCTTCGGAGGGCGCATGATCGACGTCCAGTCGAAGTCGTCGGTCACCGCGAAACCGATCAGGTCCTTCATGTGGACCACGCCCAGAACCTCGTCGAGTGAGTCATTACACACGGGATAGCGAGTGTGTTTTGTCCGGCGTGCCAGCTCAACGCAGCTTGATGGCGGGTCGTTGATGTCGAAAAATTCGACGTCGTTGCGAGGCACCATGACCCGGCGGCAGACCAAATCGTCGAAGCGAAAGACTGCTTCGATCAGTTTGTGTTCTGACCGCGAGAGGTGTCCATGTTCATAAGACGACGCCAGCAGAGTTTGAAGCTCGGTTTCCGTATGGATGGTGTCATGGCCTTCGCCGCCTTCCAGACCGAGCTTGGACAGGATCACTGTTGTGACCCAGTTGAGCGCTGCCATCAGCGGCCATCCGCAGATGTAGAACAATTTCATCGGCAGAGCACACCACAGCAGCATGTCTTCTGCGCGGCGGATCGCAAAGATTTTGGGAGCCTGTTCGCCGATGACCAGATGCAATGCCGTGATGATCGTAAATGCAAAGATCACGGACAGAGTGTGAACGGCGGCTTCAGGGATGCTGAGAAAATGAAAGGCTGGACTCAGCAGTTCTTCGAAGACTGGTTCGCCCACCCAGCCGATTGCCAGTGACGCCATCGTGATGCCAAGCTGACAGGCGGACAGTGCCTGCTCCATTCGATCAATCAGCCATTTTGCTGATTTGGCAAAGGGCCGCCCGGCTTCGATGAACTCGTCAATTCGACTGGGGCGAACTTTGACCAGAGCAAACTCTGCAGCGACGAAGAATCCGTTCAACGCAACCAGAAATAAGGCGATACCGATTTCGATCGCGCTGCTGACCCAAGGGGGCATCTTGCTTCTTTCAGTTTGAAGGTAAGAGGTCGTTCTGAGTTCCGTGTGCCGCTTTGCAGATTGTCCGACAGGTTATTCGAATTGTCAGACGCGGCGAACAAGGCCGAGTGCAACGTCGTCATTCTAACGTGGATCATCCTCAGGTGATTGCTCGATTCACGACTCACCAGGTTCAACGATCATCACGTTCGTGGCCAACTCGTCGAGGACGCTTCCTTCGAATCCGTCATCGAGTCTCCGCAGCTTTCGCAAAGCTTCCGGCTTAGTGCCGCGCGGTAGTTTTCCGATATGACACACCGGCTCCCCTGGGCTGACGGCTGGAAGAGTGACCATTCCCAGGACGACTCCGTCAAATGGCGAAACGAGTTGGTTCGGGTCTTGCCCCAACAGGTTTGTGTTTGTGGCGATCGGCTGGCCCTTCTCGACCACTTCGCCCGGCTGGACGTGAAATTGCAGAAAGCCGCCACGTTCGGCACGCACCCAGCTTGTACGTTCAAGGACGACTTGGTAATCCGGTCGTTCCAGCTCGCCGTCCAGCATTTCCAGATCACGCAGAACGTTCTTGATCCCCTTGACCGTGGTGTCAACGATGGTCGGTTCGACTTTCCAGACTTCGCCGCCTTCGAGGATGATCGTCGGACAGCCTGCTCGACAGGCCTCGCGTCGGAACGCTCCTTTGGGCCCTTTGCCATTGATGATGACCTCACTTCCGAATGCTTCGGCGATGCGCCGCGCTTCCGGTTCGCCCATGTCGCTACGGATGTTCGGATAATTTGTGCGTCGTACGGCCGCAGTGTGAAGGTCGATACCATAGTCAGCCCGCATGACAATTTCATCGAACAGTGTTCGAGCCATTCGTCCGGCAAGTGTCCCGGTAGTGCTGCCAGGGAAGCATCGGTTCAAGTCGCGACGGTCCGGCAGGTAACGTGAGTGTCGGTCGAAGGCGAGAATATTCAGAACCGGAACGAGAATCACCGCTCCCCGCAGAAGCTGGAACGACTCATCCTGAGCAAGCGTCCGCACGGCTCCCGTGCCGTTGATCTCGTCCCCGTGTAGCGCCGCCGTGACGAAGACGACCGGACCAGGTTCGACGGCTCGTTGAATACGCAGCGGAATCTCGACGTTCATTCCTGAGTAGCTCTCGCTGACCGCCAGAGTTACATCACGAGACTCACCGGGAGCGATAGCTTCACCGTTCCATTCGTCGATGGGTTTAATTTCTCTGTCCATTTCCTCTTTCTAACTGGAAGCCGACGACTCGTACCAGGCTCTGTCCCTTAATTGACAGCGAAGTCAGTCGTGAGCCGGCGGTGCTAGCCGCGGGCCATGAATTTTGCAGGTTTTTCTCGCCCCGGCCCGACGCTAGCGCGTTCGGCTCACAATTAAGGGACAGCGTTTAACGTGCTCTTAAGGGGCGAATTCAATCGTCTTCAGGAGGCGTCCAGTCGGCAGATGCTTCGTCCGGGGACGAGGCATCGACTGCCGCTGCGCCTTCCAAGGTTGGCAGGTCCTGAACGTCGGGCTGCCGTTGATTGCGAATCTTCTTCGGAACCATTGCCCGCATTGATTCGAGCTTGCCGAAGCACAGAAGGCGATCGCCCGGCTCCAGCGTGCGGTCTGATCGCGGGTTCGGAATGATCGTCGTTCCGCGGTTCAGAGTCAGTGCATTGACGTCTTTCTCACGGAGCCCCGATTCGGCGATCGTCCGGCCGACGTATCCCGAACCTTCCGGGACGTGAATCTCGGTAACGCCGTATCCCTTGCTGACGGTCAGCCGCTGCCGCAAATCGATTTCCGGGAAGTCGACCTGTCCGGCGATGTAGTCAATGATGGCTCCCGCGATGTCAAGCTGCGTGCAGGCTTCGATTCCTTCGAGGCCCGGCGACGAATTGACTTCCATGATTTGCGGACCAGTTTTGCTTTCGAGCATGTCAACCCCCGCGACCCGCAGTCCCATGATCTGAGCGGCTCGAACAGCCGCTTCTCGGTACTGATCATCGAGCTCGACCAGTTCCGTCTTTCCGCCGCGATGGACGTTGCTGCGAAACTCCTGCCCCTGGGCAACACGACGCATCGCCGCGATCACCTGGTCACCGACGACGAAGGCGCGAACATCGCGGCCTTTGCTTTCGGCAACGAACTTTTGAATCAACACGTTTTGCTTCGTACTCTGCAGCGTCTCAATGATGGCTTCGGCGACCTTTTCTGAATCGGCCAGAATGACTCCGACTCCTTGAGTTCCTTCCAGCAGCTTGATGATGACCGGTGCGCCACCGACTCGCTGAATCGCAGGGAGGACGTCTTTCTTGTCTTTGACGAATGTCGTTTTCGGAATGCCGATATTGTGGCGGCTGAGAATCTGCATGCTTCGCAGCTTGTCGCGCGAGTTCGAAATCCCGCCGGACGAGTTCGCACTGAACACGTCCATTTGCTCAAACTGTCGGACCACGGCTGTGCCGAAGTAGGTGATCGATGCTCCAATTCTCGGCAGCACCGCGTCGTAATGTGTCAGTTGTTTCGACTTGAAGTAGAGGTCCGGGTCTGCCTTGTCGAGATCGATGGCGAACTTCAGCGTGTTAAGCACCTTGACTTCGTGCCCGCGCTGCTCAGCAGCCTCACGAAGTCGACGAGTGCTGTAACATTTCGTGCTGCAGGAGAGGATTCCAAGTTTCATCGATCGTTCCTTCGGTCAAGGTATCGTTAGTTTGATGGTCAGGCTCGCTTAACGACGAGCCGTTCAATAATCATTCTCGCGACTATTCTTCGTCGTCGCGGGGACGCGATCTTTTCTTCTCGTTCTTCTTTGGTTCGCCGTCGTAAAAGGAATTGTCGGCGTCAACCAGAAAGCGACCTCGGACGGCTTCACGACCCAGCAACATGCGAAATCCCATTTCGTCACGATTCGCCAGCGTCAGCTCAATCGGCCATTCTTCGCCAAGCACTTCCAACGTCGTCACGATGACAATCCGCTTCTGTGCGTGACCGGTGGAACTCTTGATCTGCCGAACTTCAAGAACTTCGGCCTCGCACGTAACAGACTTGTTCATGTCCCGCTGGACCGGATGCACTTTGAAACGGGCGTATGTCTTGCCGTCCCGATCGAATGTCGAAATGTCGAACGCATGCAGAGACGACGATCGAGCTCCCGTATCGATCTTCGCTTTGATGCCACGAATCCTGAGGTCAGGCAGGTCAACCCATTCCCGCCACCCAATAACAAGCGACCTTGGAGTAACATTGCGGCTCATAGGCTTCGATTTTCGTTTTCTGGCTCTAACTCAAGAGTCATGATTCAATTTCTTATCTCTGACCAGGAGCTGGAAGTCACCAATCAACGTGGCTTTGGGGACGCAGGTGCTGGGCCGGTCACTTTCTGCAGTCGATTCAGAATGTCGATCACCTGTGTGTCGTATTCACGGACGAGAGTGTCAGTGACTCGCTGACCGTTTTCATCCGGACGCAGGACGACGAATTCTTTCGGGTCGTACAGGCTGAGAACCGCATCGGCATCCGACACATCCCGGGCGGTGTCCACCATACAGCGTGAATGCTCGTTCTCCGCCGTCGTTCGATAGTTGACAGACAGCGCGAAACTTCCATCGGCAAGGCCGTACACATCGATGTCGTGCCAGCGCCCGCCTGTCAGTCGGTCCGAATCCGGGCCTGCGAGATGCATCAGCAGCTCGCCATCGAACTGGAAGCTGTCCAGTCCTGTCGGTTGAAGAATGACGTGCTCCATGCGTGTGTCTCCCATCAAAGCTCATAAAGGGAATTACCCATCCATCTGATATTCACCAGTATCAGTGACTTTTGAGTCGGGGGCCACGCGCCGGTTCGACACGAGCCGGTTTGACACCAGAACTCCCGCCGCGAAACCGACAGTCAGTGCTCCAAAGAGCAACGCTGCCCGAGGCATCGACACTGAGAAGAACAGCAGCTTCGTTTCGACGGTTTCTGTGTTCTGCAGCACCACAATCACGGTGAGCAGTGCCGCCAGACCGACGCCAATTAGCTTGATGCGACTCATCATGTGTAAGTCCTTTTTTGTGATACTTGTCTCCGTTGAGTCAAAGCAGGAACCATGCCAGTCGCTGATGTCGCGAAATTCGCCCTGTAATTCTCGAAATCTGGGTACCGCCGGCCCAACGTGAGCAGGTATTGATCACCGCCAGGCTACTGTCGCCGTGTTCGGTCATCCGGCGACGGCGCCTGCGGAACCTGCGGGCTTTACCGCCAACACTGAGCACTCGACGCTGTGCAGCACCGTTTCGGCCGTGTTGCCAATTACAAAGTCATCGAGACCCGGTCGGGTGATCGTACCCATTACGATGAGGTCAACGTGCTCGCGTTTCGCGAAGAGAGAGAGTGCCTCGCCGGGAACACCGCTCACCTGATGGATGCGTTTCGCTGGAAGTTTCACACCGGTTGCCGTGAGCAATTCCGTGACGGCTGACGTGGTTTCCACGATCGCGTCGCGCCGCATGTCATTCAGTTGCTCGCGGTAATCGCGAGGGACCAGGGCGCTGTCACGGAATTCCGGGATCACGTACGCGAGTTGCAGTTCGCACTGCTCGGACTCGGCCAGCGAGGCCGCCATCTCGACGACCTGTCGATTGAGCGCCACATGCGGCGCGTCGGTTGCGTCAGCGTCAACGGCGGCAAGGATACGATGAAGCTCCGAGTGCTGAGGCTGCAGAATCCACACCGGACAGGGGCATCGCCGCATCAGTCGGATAGCGGTTTCTCCAAAAAAGAGCCGCGTCGCCAGAGACTCAGCCCGAGACGTTTTCAGGACGAGGTCATGCCCGACGTTGGTCACCTCTTCGATGATGGATGCCGCCGGGTTCCCGTTGAGAACGGTCGTCGACACGTCGAGCCCCGGTTCGCGGAGCCGCCGGGCGAGTTCATCAAGCTGCTCGATGCGTCGCGTTGCGATCGCGCGCTGCAGGGATTCGGATTGCCAGAAGTGAAGTCCGGAGTGATCGGCGGCGGCAAGCGTCAGCTCTGCCCCGTTCGACTTCGCCAGCGCCACCGCTCGATGGAGCGCAGGGTCCGGCTGATCAGGATCGTTGACGCAGCAAAGGATACTCTGGAATCGTTTCATGATTGAGGCTTGGTTTGTCTGGCATGTATTTTCAAGAGTACCCCCAGGCGAGACTGCGCTGACGGCGTACGCAACGCGAACATCGCAAGTGCTGTGCCGTTACTCTGTCACTGGCCATCGTACGTTGTCAGCCGTCGCCGCCTGAAGATTCGTCAGTGCCTGAAAGTACTCCTGCCGCGCTTCACCAGAATCGACCCGGCAGCGGCGGTGGCCTGTTCGCGCAGATTGACAAGCTGCAGGTTACTGTCTCCCGCATCGAACTTAGTGCGCACTGACTGCTCAGGCTGGCCAGCTACCGCCCATTGATCGTTTCAGAACAGTGAAGAATGGGCGAATACTGGAATTGGTATCCTGTTTGCGTCAGTGGCAGGTCGTCAGTCTCGACGAAGCTTCTCGATGAATGGAATGACCAGATGTTTCATCTGGCTCAGCACAGTTTCTCCAGGCTGCAACGAGTCGTACGTCGCTACACGGCCGAAATCACCAGCATGATCAGGCCGCCCCACATCACAGACCTGAATTGACGACATGAGTAAACGAATTGTTATCTGCGGTGCCGGCGAGGTCGGCACTCATATCGCCGAGCTGCTGGCCGGTTCTGAGAATAGTGTGACCGTGATTGATGTCAGTCCGGATCGGATTGCGTGGCTCGATGACGCCGTGGATATCAGCACGGTGACCGGATCGTGCACTAACGCAGAAATCCTCCGCGTGGCCATCGGTGATGGAGCGGATTTGCTGGTTGCCTGCACCGATCAGGACGAGGTCAATCTGCTGACCTGCGCACTGGCGAAACATTTCAATGTGAAACGCACCGTGGCACGCGTCGAACATCGCGTGTTTTTCGAGTCTGCCGGTCTGGACTATGCGAAATGTCTCGGCATCGACGGGATGATCTGCCCGGACTATTCCACGGCGCTGGCGATCTCGCGACTGATTCGCAATCCCGGTGCAGTGGCGATCGAAGACTTCGGTCAGGAAGCCGTCGAAATGCAGGAACTGAATGTCAGTCCCAATGCACCAGCAGTCGGACAGACTCTTGCGACCCTGCAAATGCCGCCGCGAACGCTGCTGGCTGCAGTGCGCCGGGAAGACAGTGCATTTGTGCCGTCTGCCGCAACAGCCATTCAGGCAGGCGACAACATTGTCCTTGTCGGGCACTCGGAATCGCTGCCTGCTGCGCGGCGACTTTTCTTTGAGGCAGAGGAGACGCCTCGGCAGATCGTGATTATGAGTGGTTCTCCCATCGCCGTCTGGCTGTGCCGTAACCTGCCGCGGCGTCGATTCCGGGTGCGGCTGTTCGAACCAGATCGTGCGCGCGCCGCAGAACTTGGCGACAAACTGGACTGGGTCACCGTGATCCAGGCCGACGTTCTCGATCCAGCCGTCTTTGAAGAAGAGAAGATTGGTCAGGCGGACATTCTGGTGGCCTGCGGCGACGATGATGAACAGAACATGCTCACCTGCGTGTGGGCGAAAAACAAAGGAACGCGAACGGTCATCGCCGTCTCGGGCCGCTCCGACTATCTGACTCTGCTGGCACAGATTGGAATCGATTACGCGGTCAGCCCCCGAAACGAAGCCGCTGAAGAGATCGACAATTTTCTCGACCATTCTCCGCTGCAGCGCATTTCCACTCTGGCCGAAGGTGTTCTGGACGTCTACCGGGCACGCGTCGGTCCGGGATCAAAGATGCTCGGCCGTTCGCTTGCGGAAACGGAACGCTCCAGCGAGTGGATTATTGCACTGGTACGCCGAGATGGCTCAACCTTCGTCCCGGAAGCGACTGACGTTCTGACTCCCGGCGACACCCTGGTCGTCGTCGGCGCACACGGGATCGAAAGCCAACTTGAATCACTCTTCGATTCCGATCATGAGTCATAGAAAGACATCAAGTGAATTTTCGCCAACTTTTCCGACAGCTCGCGATGCTGCTGTTGGTGCTCAGCGGAGTCCTGATGCTGACTGCCGCGTTCAGTGGGGTGAGGATGCTGCTGGGGCACAACATCGAGTCCTACGCTGCCGAGTCACTTGCCGCTGCAGCAATGATCGGGGGCATCATTGGATGTATCGGCTGGGCATCGACCGGCCGAGCGACGGGCGCGATCGGCCGGCGTGAAGCTCTACTGCTGGTGGCACTGAGCTGGGTGCTGGGAGCGGGTCTTGCGGCGGCTCCGTATCGCATCTGGGCCGCACTCTCACCCCGCGCAGGGGACGGTCACCCGTTTGCGTCATCAGTCAACTGCTACTTTGAAACGATGAGCGGGCTGACGACAACCGGCGCGACAATCCTCTCGGAGATTGAGTCGCTGCCGCAAAGCATTCTGCTGTGGCGAGCACTCACGCACTGGCTGGGCGGCCTGGGAATCGTCGTACTATTCGTCGCCGTGCTGCCGTCTCTGGGTGTCGGCGGCAAGAAGCTGTATCGCGTGGAAGCGCCGGGTCCGTCGCCGGAGGGCCTCTCGCCCCAGATTCGCGAGACCGCTCGGGCTCTGTGGTACATCTATCTGGGTATGACCATCCTGCAGATCGTGGCTCTGTGTCTGGCGGGAATGAGCTGGTTCGATTCCATGTGCCATACGTTTGCGACAATGGCCACCGGCGGATTCAGCACGCGGAATGCCAGCGTCGGAGCGTATGACTCGGCCGTCATTGACACGATCCTCATTGTTTTCATGTTTCTGGCGGGAATGAATTTCGGTCTGTTTCACCAGGCGATGAACGGGCGACTGTCTGTTTTATGGAAGGATACCGAGCTCCGGTTCTACGCGTTGCTTGTCGGCGGAGGAGCGACCATCGTTGCGGTTTCGCTGCTGAATCAGCCAATCACGATGACAACCGGAGACGAGGTCGGCCCGTCGACCGCTGACGCGATCCGGCAGGGCGTCTTCACAACGGTGTCGGTGCAGACAACCACCGGATTCTGCACGTCGGATTTCAACCGCTGGCCGGACATCGCGAAGTGCGTCCTGGTCGGGCTGATGTTTGTCGGAGGCTGCGCCGGTTCGACGGGGGGCGGCATCAAGGTGATCCGCATCTGGATCATGCTGAAGATCCTGGTCGCCGAACTGGAAAGAGCCTTCCGTCCGAGAGTCATGCGACCGATCAAGATCGGCGACTCTGTGATTGATGACGACCTGAAGCAG
>JBLFXD010000135.1:0-11026 GCA_047611045.1 Planctomycetaceae bacterium
CCACTGCCGGAACAGCGCTGCGCTCGTTCCAGCCTACGAACCCCTGTTCCCGAGGGTGCCCTCAAGAGTGATTGCGCGAATGGTTAGGTAAGGTTAAGATTGGTGCTTTCTCGTCGGTTTGACAGGAGCCGCCAGGCGGTCGAACGCACCGCTCCAGTGGCAATGCTTTTGTATGGTCTGATTGTGTACTGGTTCGCCACGGTGAGACATGAGCAGTTCCAGCGGATGGAGTGTCCCTCGTACACACGCGACCGGCACGCCTCGTTCCGCGAAATGCTCGCTGCTCAGCGAATCGCAGCAGCAATACATTTCTCAACTGTCGCTCCTCGGACAAGAGCTTCAAAAGCTCAAACAAACCCTCAAAACTCTCGCACAACTCAACATCTGAAACTGCGAAACTCGAACTTAAGCGTCGGCAGCATCGACATCGCCACCGCACAGCGGAACGCTCGGATTCGGATCGGCCAGCACGTCGGCCAGCGTTGATTGGCGGAACGCGTCTTCGACCGACTTCATCGCATTGTCGAGTCGGCGATGCAGCGCGCACAGCTTCACGCCATGTTCGAGCAATCCGAGCGGGCAAGTCTCGATCCTCTGCAGCGGCTCGACGGCGTTGACCACATCGAGAATCGTCAGCTCGTCCGGCTGCGACACCAGCGTCATGCCGCCGCCGATTCCTCGCTGAGATCTGACAATTCCCGCCCGTGACAATCCCTGCAGAATCTTCGAAAGATACGCCGCCGGAACCTGAGTGGCCTCGGCCACCTGAGCCGTCGTGCGAGGCTCGCCCTCGCGCGCCAGAAAGACCGCCGCCCGCAACGCATATTCAACAGATTGGGAAAGCATTCATTGCCCGAACTAAACTGGACCTTGACATCTCATTTAAGTCCCGCAACACTCAAAACCGAAACTAGACACAGGAGTCCAGTTTCAAGGTTGCCGCGAAAGACGAGTGTAGACTGCCCGATTCGCCAACCTTGCGAAAGCCTGAATCAGACCGAAAGACCGAAGACCAGGGAGAAACACGATGCAACAGATTGACGAGCAGAAACTGGAATCCGATCTGGGCTACCGATTCGGATACCTCACCGAATTCATGGGCTTTGGCGAGGACGACATTGCGGCCATCCACGGCTCGGCAGCACACCTGGCTCCAATCGTGCCAGCACTGGTCGACGCCGTGTACGACAAGCTGTTTTCGTACGACGCCACAAAGCGGCATTTCGTGCCTCGTCAATCGGGATACGAAGGCGACGTTCCCGAAAGCGTCGACGCGCTGCAGATGGACCACGAGATGATCGAATTCCGCAAGCAGCATCTGGGCCGCTACCTCGAACGGCTCGTGACGAAGCCCTACGACGGCGACATGCTGAAGTACCTGGATCTCGTCGGGAAGATGCACACTCCCAAAGCCGGCAGCAAGGACCTGAATGTCCCGCTGGTTCAGATGAACGCCCTGATGGGATTCGTATCGGACGCTCTGATGGCGACGATCATTGGCCTGGGCCTTGATGCGGAAACAACCAGCCGAACGCTGCGAGCGTTCAATAAGTTGCTGTGGCTGCAGAACGATCTGATCACCCGCCACTACCAGGCTGACTAACTACGATCGGGAATCGGTCAACGGTAGCGTGCTCGCCAGTCGAGTCCTGGCGTCGAGCGGCGGGCACGGGTTTGCATATCTTTTGAAAATTGCGTTGTAGCAGGCTTTACATGTATCAGTGACGGCTTATAGAAATCGCGGCCCAGGCCTCGTCGCCAGCATGAGGCTACTGACCGCCCTCCTCGGAGTCTCGACAAGCAATCCAATGCTGACTCAGATCACCGACCGCATCCCGCCACTGCCAATCCTCCTCCCCATTCTGCTGACCGTCTGGGCACTCGCGTGCCTGGCACTGCACGGTCCGGCGATTCTGGCGTACATTGTCCTGCAAGGGGCTACGTCGGGAATCTTCGCACTCAGCATGTTCAAGGTCAGTCGGAGCCACTCTCGCACTCCTGCGAAGCCGGCTGATCAGTCTGGTGCTGATGACGACTCAACGTCGCCTGAAAACAGCAAACGACCGGTCACTGCAAAGTAACCGGTCGTTTTTGATTTTTGGAGCGTAGAGGGCGTCCTGGCAATAACTTTCATGGTGTGGGGCAGGATTGCATCCTGCCGAGGCAGGTTTCAAACTTGCCCCACGCATTTATTCCCAGGCCGATCCTTAAGCAGCGGTCGCTCAAATGCGGACGTGGGAGATGGCGTCTTCCGGCGAGGCGATGTAGCTGATGAAAAACGGCCCGAACTCAGCGTACCGAGCTGAGGCTTCGTCGAATCGCATCTTGTAGACGATTTCTTTGATGTGCTCAGGAGCTCGGCCCCACAGGGTCACGCCCCATTCCCAGTCGTCAAAGCCGGTCGACGCCGTGATGAGCTGACTGACTCGGCCGGCGAATTTGATTCCGCTGGTGGCGTGTTCGGCCATCAAGGCAGACCGCTCGCTGAATGGCAGCATGAACCAGTTGGCGTGTGGATCGCGAATCTTGTTCATCGGATAGAAACTGAAGACCGGAAACGCTGGGAAGTCCGGGTAAGTTCGCTGCTTGTTCATCATGGGAAGCCGCTGCTCGTACGCTCCGACCTTGGCCGAGTACGACGGATCGTCAGGTCCGCAACCTTCTCGCTCCAGCCGTTCTTTGTACTGCTCGATCGTCGGTACGTACTCGGAAATTTCCGTGATCGAGACAAACGAGTAGGTCGGCTTCATGGCGACGCCCAGCCGCGAAGCCCGGATCTCCTGCTTCACTCGATCGATCACGAGCGGATCCGGGTCCATGATCATCAGAGCAATGTCGCCTCGGCCGCCGGACAGGATCGACGTCTGCAGCCGCTCGGGCCCGCCTTCACGCTCGGGATTCAGAATCTGAGCGAGTTGCTCTCGCCCTTCCGCCCGATGATGCTCGTGCACGGTGTTCAGAGCCGCCTGATCGATCTGATAATTGATGTGCAGGCAGTGCCAGCCTTCGCTGAGCTTGATGGTCGGATCGGGCAGGTTCTGAGCCCCGCGAGTATGTGCTGGTCGATTCATGATTCCGCTTTCTGTGAGGCGATTCTCTGGTCAATCGAGATGATTAATTTAGTTTCGGCAACGCACTTCGGACACGCGTCGTGGGGATTCTATTCGGTCTACTCCGGCGCCGCGATCGAGGCCGGATCCACTTTTGGAAGAGCCCACTCCGGCGTTCCGCCGGTCGACAGTCCGAGATGCGGCACAAGGTAGAACACCGTCGCCAGCGTCAGCAGAGCAACGCCGATCAGATTCAGCAGGAATCCCTTGCGAGCCATATCGCCCATCGAAAGGACGCCCGAACTGAAGACGATGGCGTTGGGAGGCGTCCCGATCGGCAGCATGAACGCACAGCTGGCAGAAGCAGCCGCCGGCAGCATCAGCAGCCGCGGGTCGATATTCAACTTCAGCGACGCTTCCGCCAGCACCGGCATGAGCACACTGACCACGACGACGTTGGTGGCGAACTCGGTCAGAAAAGTCAGCAGGAAGCAGATCGCCGCGACCAGAGCCCAGATTTGCCAGCCCTCGACCGTTCCGGCAAACGCGTCGCCGACCCATTCGGCCAGTCCGGTTGCCTGGAAAGCGCTCGCAATCGCAAAACCACCACCGACGAGCAAGAGGATCGCCCACGGCAGCTTCTGAGCGGTCTCCCAGTTCATGAGACGTTGTGATTGGCCGCTGGCAGAACGCTCCCCCGGGAGAGCAAACATCAGAACGGCCATGCCGACCGCGACGGTCGAGTCGTGAACAACGCCTTTGGGAAACGTTTCCGGATTTGCGTTCAAAACGTCGAACAGGAACGACTTGACGAGTGCTTCCCAGCCGCCGAGCAACGTTACATCGCCAAACTCCAGCGGTCGACGAAACGTCCACAGCATCGCAGTCGCCAGAAAGATCGCGAGCATCAGCCATTCGGACCGCGACGGCTTCCCGATCGCCTTCAATCGGTCGCTGAAGAACTGACGGTTCACCGCATCTTTGCCTGGCGTCGGCATTCGAAACGTGAGAATCCCCCACGTCACCAGCAGCATGACGATGCCGATCGGCCCAAACGCCGCGAGCCAGCCACCCGCCGAAATCTGCGGCCCGTCAGCAAACCGACTTTCCCACAGACTTACGAATTGCACGTTGGTCACCGTTCCGACGAGCGTCGTCATCCCTCCGATGCTGGCCGACCAGGCAATTCCCAGCATCAACGAAATCCCGAACGGTCCTAACGGCCCGTTTCGATCGATCTTGTTTTCGCCCGCTGTCGATTTCTGGCCAGTCCGGCTGCTCAACGCGTCCTGCAGCGAGATCACCAGCGCGACGGCAATTGGCGTCATCAAAAGCGTCGACGCGGTATTGCTGATCCACATCGACAGAAACGCCGTCGCGACCATGAATCCGAGGATCACCTTCCGCAGGCTCGTTCCCAACACGCGTACGATGTGCAGCGCGATTCGCTGATGCAGGCCCCAGCGTTCAATTCCCAGCGCGATGATAAACCCGCCAAGAAACAGAAAAACGAGCTTGTTGATATACGCGGAGCTGACTGTGTCGGGACTTTGAATGCCGAGCAGCGGAAACATCAGCACGGGAATCAAACTCGTCGCCGCGATGGGAATCGCCTGAGTCAGCCACCACGCTGACATGAGCGCCGTCGTCGCCAGCAAGCGGCGAGCTTCAACCGTCATCCCCGCTGGGAGCGGCATCAGCAGAATGATCGCGAACAGGACCGGGCCTATCACAAGGCCGGCGCTGGCGGCGCGATCGTTTCCGGGGTTCGACATCGTTGCTGATTCTGCTGAGGCTGCGGCAAACGCCCGAACTGAAACGCCGGACGAGCAGAAAAGCATAACGAACCAGTAGCGACGCGACAGCGCGGCAAAGCCACCACAGCCCTGACCAGGGTCTCTTACGAGCCCACAACCGACAAGCCGACCTGTCGCGCGCGTTGGCGGACAATGGCTGACTTTCGTTGCTCACGAGTTTCCTCGTGGAGATGCCTCAGCAGTCGCTCCTGGGCGAGGGTCAGGTTCTGGCCGCGGCGATCCATCGCTGTCCGAGCCGTATCCAGCGCGGATTCGAGGTTGAGCTTGTCGTCGAGGTCGCCGTGCCAGACTCGCGCGAACGATGGCACGAACTTTGGCAGCAACTCGCCGCCGGGCAGCAGCATGGTCATGACGCCGATCGACGTTCCGGTGTTGAACAGGCTGCAGACGGCGGTTTTGGAATGATCGCCGATGAAGCAGCCGACTTTCGTCGAGCCGGAGTCGATTGCTTCGCCACTCAATGGGACTCGGACCGTCGAGTAGTCGTTCTTGAGGTCGCTGTTAGTCGACAGGGCTCCCATGTTGACCCACGGGCAAACATAGCCGTGCCCCAGGAAACCGTCGTGATACTTGTTGGCGTAGCCGTGCAGGATTGCGTTTTCAATTTCGCCGCCGACTCGGCAAACGGGACCGATCGTCGTGCCGGCTTTGACGTTGGCTCGGAACAGCTGACTGTCAAAACCGATGTGGCACGGACCTTCGATCCGAGTGTAAGCCTGAACTTTCACGCCAGCATCAATCGACACCGAGCCGTTGCGAGCATCGATTACAACGAACGGGTCGATGTCGGCGCTCGGGCTGACGAAGACGTTCTGCGGATCTCCGAGCACGGCGATCTGCGGTCCGAACTCGGCCTGGCCGCCGGAGAAGTTGCTCGCCCGAAAGTCGGCTTCCAGTTGCTCCGGGTTGAAGTCGATCAAGTCCCAGGGATGACGGATCACTTTGCCGTCGGCCTGAATGGCGTTTCGAGTGCCAGCAATCTTGAGCAACGGATCCGACCATTCGCTGTTCGAGAGCAGCGAAGACTCAAACGGATCGACAACCAGGAACGCGAGGGTGTCGCCGCAAAAACCTGCGACGTCGCTGCCGACGGTTTTCAACTGGCCGATGGCCTCGGGAGTCGGCAGCCAGCGCGCGTTGATCAGCAGCGTCGGTTCTTCGCCGAGCCACACGCAGTCGTTGACGAAGGCTTCCGGGCTGAACTCGCGGTATGTCTGTTCGAGATAAGGCCGGATGAAGACGCCCCACTCGTGAACGTCGAGAAACCGGATCAGCCGCTCGCGCAGGCTGAATTGCCCGCACAGAAGCTCGAACACTGGCCGAGTCAGAGCGATCGGTGCAAAGCCGTCGGCACCGTCATCTTCAAAGAATGCGATCCGCATGGTCCCGTCCCTGGGTGGCCCATCGATGCAGCGAGGTCGCTGTGCAGCCGTCCGATCCCTGGACGCACCTCGCTGAAAGGCGGAAATCTAGTGCTTTCTGCAGTTTTGCGGAAAGATGGGTTACGTCGAGGCCGTCTGTCAAGAATCGTGTGCCACTGGCTCTGCCAGTGCTGAATTTCCACAAACAGCACTGGCAGAGCCAGTGGCACACGTTGAATTAGTGAGTCTTCCGACCTTCAATTGGCCGGTTGACGAACAGTGAGCCGGACAGGATTCTTTAGTGATCTCACACCGTCGAAACTCAACATCGCAAGGACATCCCATGCTGCGAAAATTGCCTGCCTTCATTCTGTGCTGCACGATCTGCGGAGTTCTGACATCGCAAGCGGTCGCCGTGGGCGCTCCGCCAGTGGGCGAGGCGCACGTCTATAAGAAGGTCGACGGTCGCGAGTTGAAGCTCTACGTCACGAAGCCGGCCGACTGGAAAAAGGGCGACTCGCGGCCGGCGATCGTGTTTTACCACGGCGGCGGCTGGACGGGCGGATCGCCGGGGCAATTCACCGAACACAGCAAGTATCTGGTCACGCGAGGCATGGTCTGCGTGCAGGTTCAATACCGGCTGCTCGACAGAAAGAAGTCCGAGCCGCCAATCACCTGCTGCCGGGACGCGAAGTCGGCGATGCGGTGGGTGCGCAGCCGGGCGAAGGAACTGGGCATCGATCCTGACCGAATTGCCTCCGGAGGCGGCTCGGCTGGCGGTCATCTGGCAGCCTTCGTTGGAACAGTCGAAGGAACGGACGATCCGACCGATGACACAACGGTTTCCGCGAAATCAAACGCGATGTGCCTGTTCAACCCGGTCTTTGACAACGGTCCGGGTGCCTGGGGAGCGAAACGCGTCGGCGATCGTTTCCAAGAGTTCTCGCCGTTTCACAACGTGACGAAGGACGACCCGCCGGGAATTGTGTTTCTGGGTTCGAAGGACTCGCTGGTTCCAGTCAAGACGGCTCACGATTTCAAGCAGAAGATGAGCGACGTCGGCGTCAAATCTGAAGTCCACATCTTCGAAGGCATGCCGCACGGCTTTTTCAACCACGGTCGCAACGGAAACAAGCCTTACTACGAAACCGTGGTCGCGATGGACAAGTTCCTGGCATCGCTCGGCTGGATCGAAGGCCCGCCGACGTTGAGTGCTGACATCGTCACAGCGAAGTGACGACTCCGTCGTTGATTCTTCCGTCGTCACGTGTGTGAGCATTTTCGCGTCTCAGTAAGTCGTCCCACGAATTAAGGGTTGGATACGAGGTTGCGGTGTGTCGTTGCCGACGCTGCCAGCGTCGGTCCGAAGCTGGCAGCTTCGGCAACGGAGAATTGCGATCCTTTTTTCGGGTGACGCGTCGGGTTACCTAAGCGTCAGGCAAAAATTACGTCATCGATACAAGCACGAAGCGAGTGTCGTTCATTTTCGGTTGGCAATTTCAGGTCGACAATTTCGGGCGAATGCAAACAGTGGACTGCCTGCCGGCTTGAACCAATCAATCTATCCTGCCTATTCTGTCTCACCGGAAATAAGGAGAACGACGCTACCAACGGCATCTTGCTCCGCGCCTCGGGGGCAAATGCTTGTCGAGACGACGCGGAGCTGGGCGTCAAGGGGCTGGTGACTGCACTGAATTCGAAGATGGCTTGTCACACAACACTGATCTGACAGGAAGCCGTCGTTTTGAATTTGGTGGGAGACTGTTTCGCATCCTCAGATATCGCACTTGGAAGGTTTAGTCGTATGTTGAAGAAAACACCCACTGATTGGCTGCTGGCCCGTTTGACTCGAAGTCGGAATGCTCGGCGTAAAAGCCTGAGCTCCAAACGTTCCCTCGGCGATTCAGGAACTGGAAGACCGAGTGTTGCTGGCTGCTGAGATTGCAATTCTGGGCAACGGCGTCGAGATTGTGGATGGCGACGCGACGGCGTCTCCGGCAGACGGCACGGTCTTCCCGGACACGCCACTCGGCGGAGAATTCAATACCACGTTTACGATTCAGAATTCGGGCGACACAACCCTGAACCTGGACACCACCTTCAATTCCCCTTTTGCAGACTCAATTTCGAATCCTGGTGCCGGTTTTTTCCTTGGAGCTCCGGGGCCCTCATCCACGATCGCGGCAAATGGTGGAACGACCATAACCGGTTACGTTTTCAGACCACCCGCACTCGGGACTTTTACTGCCACGATCTCTATCGCGAGTGACGACGCGGATGAGGCCGTTTACGACTTTACCGTGATGGGCACGGCCATCGCGAACACGGTGCCGACCCTGACCCCGACCGCAGCAGTTTCGGCTGCCGAGGGCGCTACAGGCGTCATATCCACCGTCACGGCCACCGACCCGGACGCTCCGACTTTTCAGACGCTGGCCTACTCGATCAGCGGCGGAGCTGATCAGGCAGCATTTTCGATCAATTCCTCAACGGGTGCGCTGAGTTTCGCAAATCCGAGCGCGATTGACTTTGAAAACCCGACCGACACCGGCGGGACAGCTGGCGACAACGTTTACCAGGTCACCGTGCAGGCCAGCGACGGAACGGCATCTGCGACGCAGACGATCAATGTCAGCGTGACGGACGTGTCAGTCACACACACGTTCACACTTCCGGATGCCTCTGCCAGTTACACCGTTTTGCAAATCGGCAACAGCATTTTCGTGTCCAATTCGATGATGGTCCTGCTGTCCGCCGTTTCGGTCACCGATCTGACTGCCGTCACGATCCAGGGCGGCTCCGGCAATGACACGGTGACCCTTGATGCCTCTCTTGACGGAAACACATTTGCCCTCGTCGTTAATGGAAACAATGGGGCCGATGCGGTCGACGGTACGGCCAGCACGCTACCAGTGATGTTTATCGGCGGCAGCGGAAATGACACACTGGCTGGCGGTGGTGGCGCCGACGTGTTCATCGGCGGCACCGGCAATGACGCCGCCAGCGGCGGAGCGGGTAACGATTCGCTGACCGGCAGCAGCGGCAGTGACACCCTGGCTGGCGACTCCGGCAACGACTTTGTGAACGGAAACGCCGATGCCGACTTCCTGACTGGAGGTGCCGATAACGACACCATTCTGGGCGGAGCAGGCACTGACACTCTGGATGGTGGAGCTGGAAACGATTTCGTCAACGGTCAGGGTGGTGAGGCTGACATCGTCGCCGGTGGCGGCGGCACTGACACGCTGATGGGTGGAGCCAGCGACATCACACTTCTGGGCCCAGCTGGCGTTGATCCCGTCATGCCACCTCCGATTGTTCCGCCGGTCGTGCCACCCATCGTCCCCGGAGTCCTGAACGTCGCTCTGCCCTCATCTGGTGGATCATTCACTGTTCTGGTCAACGGCGCGATGCAGCTTCAGATCACGTCGACGGCCGGAACGGTTACCGAAACGCCCCTCGCAAATGTCACTTCAATCTCGATTACCGGCAGCAGCAATAACGATGCTGTCATCCTCGACGCATCTCTGGCGGCACTCATGAGCACCGTCAGCTTCTCAGGCGGAGCCGGTGACGATTCGCTGGACAGTTCTGCCGTGACACTCAATACGGTCTTCGCCGGTGGAGCCGGGAACGACACGCTGACTGGCGGCGGCGGCAATGATAACTTCAACGGTGGAGACGGCGACGACAGCGCCACTGGTGGAGCAGGCAACGACTCCCTCACCGGCGCGGCGGGCGACGACAGCTTCTCTGGCGATGCTGGCGACGACTTCCTGAACGGCAATTCTGGCGATGACGCTTTGTTTGGTGGCGATGGCAATGACACCGTCCTTGGCGGTCGTGGAGTTGATCTTCTGGACGGTGGTGACGGCACTGACGTCGTGAACGGTCAGGGCGGAAACGGAGATACCGTTGCAGGTGGAGGCGGCACTGGCGATTCGCTGCGGGGCGATGCAAGCGACATTTTGTTCCCCGGCCCCAGCGGAAGCGTACCTGGCAGCCCGGCAACAGGTGGCGGTGGAGTTTCGGCAACCTCTCTGACCGTCGCTCTGCCATCTGCCGGTGGAACCTTTAATGTTGCCGTGACGGCCGTCGGACGGATTCAGGTGACGCCAGCCGCTGGCGGCGCTGCTCTAATCGATGAGGTTTTCGCCGGCCTCGACAACATCGTCATCAACGGTGGTCCCGGAAATGACGTCGTCGTGCTGGGAGCATCTCTCGCGTCTTACTCGGGAGCGTTGGCGTTCAACGGTGGCAACGGCAACGACAGTCTGGACTCCAGTGCTACCTCCGCCAACGTGACGTTCAACGGTGGAAACGGTAACGACACGCTGATCGGCGGTACCGGAAACGATACGGCGAACGGTGGAAGCGGTAACGACAGCATCTCAACCGGGGCCGGAGCCGACAGCGTCAATGCCGGCAGTGGCAATGACACGGTTGACGCTGGATCGGGTGCCGACACCGTGTTCGGAGCCGAAGGTGCTGACAGCCTCATTGGGGGAGCCGGTGACGACTTCCTCAACGGCAACTCAGGAGGCGACACGATCCACGGCGGCGACGATAACGATACGCTGCTCGGTGGAGCGGGTCTCGACTCGCTCAATGGTGGCCTGGGTAACGACCGCGTTCGCGGACAGGGTGGCGACCCGGATACCGTCATCGGCGGTGGCGGGATTGATGCCATCTCACCGTAACAAAGCCCTCTAAGTTCCAGTTTCGCATATTTCAGCGGTCATCCGGCGAGCGTTGCGAGGTAGGTGAGGAGGTTGAGATTATCTTCGTGCGGTGTCGT
>JBLFXD010000136.1:0-11014 GCA_047611045.1 Planctomycetaceae bacterium
TCGGAGTCCCCTTCAAGGGGGCGGCAATGAACATCTCGCGCGGCGGAATCATGTTCTTCACCGACGCCATCGGCGACGCTCCGTTTGTGCGACTCGAACTCCTGAGCGGCTACGACGTTCTGGCCGAGTGCACCATCAAAGTCGTGCGTCGAAGTTCCGGGGCGATCGCCGGTCCGTTTGTTAAGCGAAGTTGATGGCGACGGTTGTTCGGCAATCGGACTCGGGCGCTGATCGTTATATTTGTCCTGCACGCTTAACCTGGTTCTTCGGCGACGTTCGGGACTCTGCTCGCTTTCATCGTTGTGAACTCCGAATCCGGCAGGGTCGGTTGGAGCCGTCACGTTCAGCGTTGCAGAATGGGGAAGCCAACTGGCGGACGGTTGGTTATTCTTTTCTGGACGACGACCGGAAGAGCCGCCGATGTTGTCTACGATGGTGGTTCCGTTCTTTGACCAGAGATTAAGGAACGTGTTTGAAATAGGTTTCCGTTTTCTGTGGCACTCGACTCCGTCGCGTCAGCCTGGCATGGGCTGACGACACGGAGTTTCGTGCCACGATCGGGAAGTTATTTCGGACACATTCCCAAGTAACCTTGCCGGGGTGCCAGGATGCCGAAAAATTCCAGTATTCATCCAAAGCTTTCTCGGCGAACGTCGATTCAGGCAGGAGCGATCGGTGTCCTCGGGATGGGGATGAACCATCTCGATGGCCTGCGAACGGCCCAGGCATCTGAGCAGCCAGCAGGATTCGGTGCGGCGAAGTCCTGTATCTACATCTTTCTGTCCGGAGGACTGGCTCAACAGGACAGCTTCGATATGAAACCGGAATCGCCGGACACGATCCGCGGCGAGTTCAATCCGATTCCCACCGCGACACCGGGACTTGAGATCTGCGAGCACCTGCCGATGCTCGCTCAGCGAAGCGAATCCTGGTCGCTGGTTCGATCGTTAACTCATCCGACGAATGGTCACACGCTGGGCCATTACTACATGCTGACCGGACGTTCGATCGCGCCGGTGTTCAAAGGCGATCGCAAGCCGCGCCCGACAGACTGGCCGTCGATTTCGTCCGTCGTGGGTAACGCCGTGCCGGCTCGAAACAATCTTCCGCCTGCCGTGATGCTTCCCGAGCGGCTGATCCACTGGTCAGGCGGAACCATCCCCGGCGCGTACGGGGGAATGATGGGCGGCCACCGTGATCCGTTCATCATCGAAGCGACGCACTATGGCGATCCGTTCTGGCGGGGCGCGTATCCGGAATACACGTTTCATCAGCAGCCGAAGAAGAATCCGACATCCGACGAGCCGAAGCTGTTTCAGGCTCCAAGTCTGAAGCTGCCTGCCGAATTGAATTCGACAAGGTTCGATCGCCGCCTCAATCTGCTCGGCAGGATCGACCAGCAGCAGCTCGAACTGGACCGTTCGGCCGAAGGGACGCGTTACGACATCCATCGCGAGTCTGCTGTTTCGTTGCTCGCGAGTCAGAAAATTCGAAAAGCGATCGAAGTTACAAAAGCCGATACGAAAACTCAGGAGCGCTACGGACGAAACACGTTCGGCTGGTCGTTGCTGATGGCGTATCGGATGGTTCAATCCGGCGTGAACATGGTCCAGGTGAACCTCGGAAACAACGAAGCGTGGGACACGCATGGCGACGCGTTCTGGAGACTCCGAGATAAGCTGCTGCCGCCGACTGACCGAGCTCTGTCAGCGCTCCTGGACGATCTCAAAGACAGCGGACTGCTCGATTCAACGATGATCGTGATGGGCGGTGAATTCGGTCGGACGCCAAAGATCTCACACCTGGCAGGTACCTACGACGCTCCGGGCCGAGACCACTGGGGAGCGGTTCAGACGCTGTTCTTTGCGGGCGGCGGCGCGAAAGGTGGCAATGTGGTTGGCTCGTCCGACAAGGATGCAGCCTACCCGGCATCGAATCCGCAGAAGCCGGAGAACATGGCCGCGTCAATCTACAACGCGCTGGGAGTCCCGGCGACAGCGACGTGGGCAGACGACCTCGGCCGACCTCACCACATCTATCACGGCGAACCAATCGCCGGCCTCGTCTAACCCCCCGACCACTGAGTCGACCGCTGAGTCGAGACAGGCGAGGCTGAATTTGCGGAACGGCCGGGACTTGGGAAAATCTGCATGTGAATGGCGCGACGTATGGTTAATGGCGAGCTCGTTTTCGTCGTTTCGTCTCAGCCGATCTTCACGACCACTGCCGTCATATCGTCGTGTTGAGGTTCGTCACCGGCGTAGCTGCGTACTTCGGTGCGAAGGTTCTGAATGATGTCGGCAGCCTCGAGCGAGCGACATCCGTGAATCGTGTCGAGCATGCGATGTTCACCGAATAACCGACGATTGGAATCGCCAGTTTCGTGGAAACCGTCAGTTGGAATAAACAGCAGGTCGCCAGGTTGTAATGCGGCGGTCTCAACTTCAGGCATCGGTGTGTCCGGAACGATTCCCAGGACCATTCCAGTTGGTTCAAGGAATTCGGTCCTGCCGTCCGGCTTCAGGATGTAACCTCGGTGACCAGCACTGGCGAACGTCAGTGTGCTCGTCTTCAGGTCAAGTTGCCCGAAGAACACAGAGGCAAATCGTCTCTGGTCGTCATTGTCATGCAGGACCGCGTCGTGGACACCGGACAGCACTTTGCCAGGAGTGGCTCCCTGCTTTGCCAGCAGCCTCAGGCATGTTCGAACCTGCATCATCATCAGCGCGGCCGAAAGACCGTGGCCACAGACGTCGCCCAGAGCAATCGCGTAACGGTCTTCGGAAACGGGAAAAAAGTCGTGGTAGTCGCCGCACGCTCTGTCAGCGGAATACGCCGCTCCGGCGATCTTGAAACCAGGCAGGTCCAGGCCATGCGGTGGATAGAGCGACCGTTGAATGTCGTGGGCAATTTGCAGCTCATGCATCGCCTGATCGCGTTCGCGTTCTGCTTGGATCCGCTTGCCACGTTCAATCGCGAAACGAATAATTCGATTGAGTGAGTCGACCGCTGCCGGACCCTTGACCAGATAATCCTGGGCTCCGAGCCGGACGGATTCTGCGGCCAGCTCCAGGTCTTCAAGTCCGCTCAGAATGACGATTGGGATGTCGCCCGCAATTTCAGTCAGACGTTGAAATGTCACCAGACCGGAACTGTCAGGCAGGTTCAGGTCCGTGATGACCAGGCCAATGTCGTCGCTGGTCAGTTTCGTCAACGCATCGTGCAGGCACTCAACCAGTTCGACGGTGAATTCAGTCGTCAGGGCCTCGTGCAGGGCACGGGCCAGCAGGTCCGCGTCCGTCGGGCTGTCTTCGACGATTAGAACTCTCATAGTAGGACCCGCCAACAACTCGTTTGATCGGTGGTGCGCTGAGCAATTTGATTGCGAACGAGAAACGAATCGAGTCTCGACTTTATGGGTGGCAACCGTGGCGCGAATCGCTCCACGTCGTATCGCGAGGATGTGACACTCGAAGAGTCACGGGATTGGTGGCGAAATGGCTGAAGCTGGAACCTGAGGTTTTCAATCGCATTTTTATGGCGTTTGTAGTTTTGCCCTGTCAGACGTACATTTATGAAATACCGCGAAATGATTCAGGAATGACGCAGAGTAACGGGCGGGGACAGCTTTAGCGCGGCACTTACACGCAGGGCTTCGAGAGTTTCGAAGCGTCATTGGAAAGTGCGGTCACCATGACTCAGGGCCGATCGTCAGACGAAGCGAACAGATCTAGCGGGATGCTGGTGCTGTTTGGCATGTCCGTTGCCGCTGGGCTGGTATTTGCGCTTGACGTCTCGATGGAATTGGGCGTTGCTGGTGGAGTGCTGTATGTCGGCGTTGTGTGGCTGGCATTGCTTGCATATCAAAGCTGGCTGGTCTGGTTAGCCGCAGTTGCCTGTACGCTGTTGACGGCTGTCGGGTATGTGGCGTCGCCGTCCGGCGGTGAGTCGTGGAAGGCATTGACCAACCGAGGACTTGCGCTGTTTGCCATCTGGGGTACTGCTGCGTTCAGCGCGTGGCTGCGACGTCGTTTTGCCTCGAACCCCTTCGATCCCGGTAATCCGTCGCATGGTGAGTGGTTGATCACTGGAGTGTCGACGCCTCTTGAGCGAAGAGGTCCGGCGGCGAATTTCGGGCGAACACTGTGGATCATCATGGGGGCGAGCCTTGCGATTCATGTGGCATGCCTGATTCTTGGAAACACCGTATTGAGTGGTCTTCACTGGCCTCACCATCCCGTTCACGCAGCGATCGAAATGTCTGGCGGACTGATCGCAATCTGGGTGGCGTGGATGCTGATGATGTTGCAGCGCCGTAATCTTGGCACCAGCTTCAATGTTTGGATCGCCGGCGCATTAATTGGTATGGGACTGTTGGACGGACTGCATGCCCTGGTGCATGCAGGTCAAGCATTTGTGTGGTTGCATAGCACGGCCACATTTGTTGGTGGCGCACTATTCGCAACCGTGTGGCTGCCGCGAGAATTGCAGAAACCCGTTAGTCAATGGTGGCCTTGGACCGTGGCGACCAGCGTGCTGGCGTTCGGGATCCTGTCACTTGCGTGTCCGCAATACACTCCGGAAATGCTTGTCGAGAATGAGCTGGGCGAGAAGGTTTTCACGTTGTGGGCTCAGGGATTGAACGTGATTGGCGGCATGCTGCTGTTTGTGGCGGCCGCTCGGATGATTCTTGAGTGGCGGGCGACGAACAACGTTGACGATCTGCTCTTTTGTCTGCACTGCACGCTGTTTGGTGCGGCGGCTGTGATGTTCGAGCAGTCTCAACTGTGGGACTTACCATGGTGGGGGTGGCACGGGCTGCGTTTGTCGGCGTACGGGGTCGCACTCTGGTTTGTTGTACTGACCGATCGGCGAGACGCGAGGGATTCACGCCGTCGAGCGATCGAGTTGAGCCAGTTCTCCGCGATCATTGAAGCATCCGACGACGCCATCATCGGCAAAACCCTCGACGGGATTGTCGTCAGCTGGAATCGTGGTGCGGAAGGTCTGTATGGATATTCGTCTGCGGAAATGATCGGTCAGCCGATTCTGCGCATCGTGCCACCGGACCGCCGTGAAGAAGTTCCATACCTGCTGAGTCGAATACGACTGGGGAACCACGTCGAACACTTCGAGACGGTGCGAGTCTGTAAGAATGGCGAACGAGTTAACGTGTCGCTGACGATTTCTCCGATTCGTAACAGCCAGGGGGAACCGGTTGGAGCGGCTGTCATTTCACGGAACATTGCCGAAAAAAAGGAACTTGAAAGACTGCAGAAGCGAATGCTGGAGCAAAGTCAGGCGGAACTTCGATTTGCACATGCGGCGGCGGCCCCGTCGCGTCCGCTGGATGGGGCGGACTCCGTTGGGGGCCAACGAGCGGGCATCGTCCGCCAATCCGGAATGGATGATTCTTCTTCTGTGACGAAGAGCTTCGAAGAAGCACTGAATGGTCTCGCTCTGCAGACAAGATTAATGGTAGGTACTCATCAAACAGCTATCAGTTATCTGCCTGAAGGCGGTTTTAAAACGGCGATTCACGCACTTTCATTGTCGGAAAAATACGAGGCGTACAACAGCTATGATGTGATGCCAACGGGTGAGGGAATCTGGAGGTTGATCGTTACACAAAGAGCTTCAGTACGAATGACGCAAGAGGAACTGGAGTCGCATCCGATGTGGAGAAACTTCAGCGACATGAAGGACGCTCGTGGTCTGGAGCATCCACCGATGCGCGGCTGGCTGGCTGTGCCTATTCTGCATGATGACGGTCGATTTCTCGGTGTGCTGCAGGCCAGCGACAAGCTCAGCGGCGAATTTGACGATGCGGATCTGCGATTGTTCCAGCGGCTGGCGAGAATGATCGCCCCGTCATTTTCGCTTCAAGCCGCCAATGAAGAAGTCCGGCAGCACAGTCAGGAACTTGCCGCCGCGAAGGATTCCCTTGAGCGATCCAACCAGGACCTCGAACAGTTCGCCTACGTCGCGTCGCACGATCTTCAGGAACCACTGCGGGCAGTTGTCGGCTACAGCCAGTTGCTGAAAAAGGAACTTGGCGACACGACGGGAGACGTGGAGTCCTTCCTGACCAACATAGTGGAAGGCGGGCAGCGGATGCAGACGCTGATCAACGATTTGTTGGAATACTCACGAGTCAATCGTAAGGGGACGCCTGTTGAAGCCTCGGATGTCGGAGAGGTCGTTGCGAACGCTCTACGGAATCTTGACGCCGCGATCAAAGAGTCCGGAGCCGAGATCGAGTGCGGCTGGATGCCTACGGCCATGATTGACAGACGCCAGTTCACGCAGCTATTTCAGAATCTGATTGGCAACGGGATCAAATATCGAGGCGAACGTAAGCCGCGTATTGAAATTACGTCGAAGGACGATTCGGATCACTGGACTTTTACCGTCCGTGATAACGGCATTGGCATCGCTCCCCAGTTTTACGACCAGATATTCATCATCTTCAAACGCCTGCATACCCGAAACGAGTATGCTGGAACCGGAATTGGACTTGCGTTATGCAAGCGGATCGTTGAACGCCACGGCGGTGAGATTCGAGTGGAGTCCAGTCCGGGTGCGGGCACCGCGTTTCACGTTTCCATTCCCAAAAATTCCGACAACGGTATCAGCGAGCAAGATCGTCATGAATGACCGAGCACGACCGATGGAGATTCTTCTCGTCGAAGACAGTCCGACCGATGCTGATCTCGCGATGCGGGCCTTGCAGCAGGGTAAACTTGATAACAGCGTCCATCACGTTCGAGATGGCGTCGAAGCGATGGAGTTTCTGCGGCACGAAGGCGATTATGCGAGTGTCCCACGTCCGGACCTGATTCTCCTGGACCTGAACATGCCTCGCATGGACGGTCGCGAAGTTTTGAAAGCAGTGCGATCGGATGAGAACCTCAAGACGATCCCAGTTGTTGTGCTGACAACTTCTGACGACGAACCAGACGTGCTCGCGGCGTACGGTCTTTGTTCGAACGCATATATCGTTAAACCCGTGGATGTCGAACAGTTCTTCGCGATCGTCAAAGAGATCGATCAGTTCTGGCTGCGAGTCGTTCGTCTTCCTGATAATCATTGAGTGGCCGCTCGATGGTCTCTCCTGAAAATCGGGCGGTTTGACAAGTTTGCTGGCCGCCCCGAGGCCGATCCAGGATACAGGTTTGACGACGATGGGACGCTTAAAATCTGCGATTGACCACGTGACTGAGTTTGCGTGACAAATACTCCATGATCGAACTTCTCCTCGTCTGTGTGCTGATGGACCTGCCGAATCTTGACTCGCTACCCGACGTTGAGTCGGCGAAAGTTGTCGTCGACTGCGACGAGCCAACGCTGACCATCGTTCACATTCGCGATTGGCACTTCATTGAGTACGCGGAATTCAAAGCTGAAGTTCAGGACGAGGTTGCCGACGACCAGATCGAGACCCAGTACCTGATCTTCGCCCGCGAGGTGCAAGAAATTCAGGATCAGCAGGAACTGTTTCTGAATGCGATGGCGAAGGCGGGGCATCGTGATGTCTGGATCGAAGGCCTGATTCCCGAATTCGAGCGAGCCTTCATCCACATCTGCCACGCTGCCGCTCAAAACGGTCTGTATCAAAGCCCGAATCCGATCAGCGTCGGCGCCGCCGCTCGCCTGTTTGTGAAGCGGCAAATTCGAGTCCACGCTCTGGACACAGACAAAGGCCTGCGTCTGACAAAGCCACTGGATGCCGCTGGCAAGCTGCGCGAGATTTCCGCCGCAGACGTCGAAAAACGCGAAAACCTGATGATGCAGCAACTTCGCGATCTCAAAGGCGTCGCCATCGTCGTCCTGGGCGGCGCCCACGACTTGAGCAACAACATCCCGCCCGACACAAAGCTCGTCGTCGTCACCGTCAAAGGCTACCGCCAAGCCAGCGGCGAGCGAGCGCCTCAGGAGTCCTGTGCAGGCACGGGGAAGGTGGTTGGTCGTGTGCAGTATGTTTTCAAAAATTGATTTCGAACGATGGCGAGTTCTGTGGGCAGTTGGACTATCGGATACTGAACACTACGCTTAGTCGCTTGTTCACGACTCCGCGCGACTGAATCCTCGGTGCCTGCATCTCATGACAATTCCACGGTTCACTGCCGACGCTGTCTCGCCGAGGCTACAGGAAGGCGGACTGGACGATGCGTTTCAGCGATTTGTCGCGGAGGCTCTGTCCAAATGCTGGCCCGACATGCACGTCTTTCCTGCCGCAGGGAAGTATGGTGGAATCGATCTCAGCGTTACCACGCATTGCCGAACGGTTGCCGAATGCAAGATTGTCGGCACGGACGATGTGGCCACCGTCAGCGCTCGCTGGCAGGAAGTTGAGGAGCGGCTCCGGAAGCATCTGAGTTCGCCTGACGGACCGACGTCAGGGCAGTCTCAGTACGCTCCCTGGTACCGCGAGGATCCGGCAATTAGTGAGTACCTGTTTTGTGTGTCGGCCTCGCCGAAGAATCAAGCTCGACGCGACGATGTCAAAATCGGCTTGCGAGATCAGATTCAAGGCTTCTTTCGCGGCCTCGCTGACGAGCATCAGCATCTTTCTCACCTGAAAGCTTTGACCGTTACGGTTCTCGACTGGGACGACCTCGTTGCTGACTTGTCTCCACACTCGATCTTTCGCTGGTTTCATAAAACGCGAATTCTCGGACTGTTGCCGCTTCAGGAAGAGGCTTCGCTGCAATCGTTTCGGGCGTATTTGCGGAGTGAGAAACTTCCTTACTACAGCCGTGCAGAACACCTTGCCAACGTCCCTGCTCCGGACGATGTCGGTGTTGCCGTCGAGCATGAATTGCTAACGACGGTTCGGCAGGACAGGTACGCCGGGATTATCATTTCCGGCGCTGGAGGAGTCGGCAAAAGTCGCTTGATGTACGAACTGGGGTATCTGGCGCTTCAGGATGGCTCGACGGTCCTTGAAGTCAGTACACGACTGAAGCCTGACACTCTGGAAAAGCTGGCCGAGCAACTTGAACCGCGCAACGATGTGCTGCTGCTTATCGACTATATCGAAACGCAGCACGACTTCATTCAATTCGCTCAGGAGCTGGCTTCGATCAATGCGACGCTGGAATTGCGTGTGCGATACGTGGCCTGCTGTAGATCAAGCTATTTTCCAGTCGTTCAGCATGCCGGCGACGCGTCGACAGATTTTCTCCATCTCGATCTTGCCTTTGACCATCGCCTCGCGGATTGGCTGAAGTCGTATCGTTACGGGACTGTGCAGCACATTCTGAAGACGACCGACGTTCCCGACTCTGCCCGTCATTTGGAAATGTGCGGGCAGACGCCTGTGCTGGCGGTGTTTCTCGCGTGGCTGCACGAGAACGGTCGCCGCGAGGAACTCGACGAGCTATTGGATCACGAGAATGGTGAATTCGGGACCTGGTTGACGAAGCGGGTTCAGAAGAGTTTTCCGAACGATCAATCCATCAGCCGTCAGCTGGCGGAGTTGTTGAGCTTCTTTCCGATGTCGAATGATCAGGTTTCATTGCTGCGGAAAGACGAGACATTTGACAGGTTGTTCGATCGATTGCAGGTTGACGGTTGGATCGAACGAATGTCGAATTCTGGGGCAGGCGATGATCGGTGGGAGACAGGTCATGACGTGCTGGCCGATCAGGTTCTGCTTTCTTATGCAACGGTCTGGCTGACAAATACCGCCGACCAGTTTATCGCCAGGTTATTTGAACTGGCCGCGGCTTACGGAGTCGTTGAATCAGTGCTGGTGACATTTCAGCGAGTTGCTGATCTGCCGCCGTTTGACTCGGTGGACTGGGAGCCCTTGCTCCGCGGTGCAGCCGAATCGAGATCTGACGCGTGGCGAGATTGTCGGACCAGTTTGTTGTCGACAGGGCTGCTTCCCGCTGAGTCAAAGATTCGGCTGCTGGATATTCCTGAATTGTGGAGCGGTGCCGAGGCTGACGTGGGCTTTCAGAATAATCTCGGTTGGCTGGCTCGCGCTGAGAGTCGGCAAGGTGAGCAATACTCTGTTGCGACGCGTGATCTGCTGCGGACATGGATTACGAAGACGGCTCCGCATGTCGAACAATCGAATTTCCTGCTGACGTATGGGCTGCAATTTGATCCTGACAGCGTGATGGAGATCGCACAGCAGTGGATCGAATCGCAGCCTGAGAAATTCCAAACGCATTATCTGATGGTGCGATGGCTGAAGTTGGAACTTCCGACGGCAGCGGTGGAGACCGCTGTCAGCGTCTGGGCTGCGAAGTTCTGTGACGATCGTCATCTAACATTTGTTGCGCAAGCATGGCTTGACGCTGGCGGCGATGCAGCGGTGGTCAGGTCTAGTATCAAAGCTTGGCTGGAGAAGAATCAGGCAGTTGTCGAGGCGAATTTTGTTTACAAATCGTGGCTTGACGCAGGCGGTGACGTGTCCTTCGTCGAGCCGAGTATCAATGCGTGGTTGGAGCTGCATCAGAAAGATGCCGATGCGAAGTTTGTTTACAAATCGTGGCTTGACGCTGGCGGTGATGTGTCCATCGTCGAGCCGAGCATCATGGCGTGGCTGGCATTACATCAGACAGATGCCGAGGCTCAGTTCGTTTACCGCGCGTGGCTTGACGCTGGCGGTGATGTGTCCATCGTCGAGCCGAGTATCGAGGCGTGGCTGGCACTGCATCAGGCAGATGCAGAGGCAAGGTTTGTTTACAAATCGTGGCTTGACGCTGGCGGAGCGTTCGATGTGGTTGCGTCAAGTATGCTGGCCTGGGGTGGCCAACACGGAAGCGATGCCGAAGCCGATTTTGTGTATCGAGCCTGGTTGGAGAATGGTGGCGATTTTAAGCTGATTAGAGAATCTGCGACCGCCTGGCTGCACGAACATTGCACAGAGCAGGCCTTGATCAGCTATTGGCCCGGTTGGGGTGTCGAGGGGTAGTGTACACCGTCGGCGTCGTGATGAGTCGAGCGAGGGGGCTCAGAGCAGTGTGTCGGCGCGCAACTCGGCTGATCCGGGGAGTTG
>JBLFXD010000137.1:0-11003 GCA_047611045.1 Planctomycetaceae bacterium
TCTAGTTTGCCGCTCTGTGTACAAGCTGCCTCGGCGATCTAATGCCAGTCAAAACTTGTGAGTTCAGTCGACGCAGCATCCATTTGCGGTAATCCGCAAGTCGCTATACCTTCCCGTCGACTATTGACACCCTGCAAACAATTTTTGCAGCCACGGGTTCGGACCGTGTTGCTGCTCGATCGAATTCCTGAATGCTTGACTCGCGTTACGCGAGATACTGCTTGGTGAGTGGTGCCACGCCGACCAGAAAGAGTCCGCAATGTCCGACCAGAATCCCACGACGCCTGAATCCGACGACGACGTTGTGATGACAACTCGTGAGCTGATGGAGTTTCTCAGCCTGTCGCGGACGAAGATCTGGGAACTGACCAAGAAGGAAGAGTTGCCAGCCACAAAGGTCGGCGGTGATTACAGGTATGTTCGCTCCGAAGTCCTGGCATGGCTCGAACGGTTTCGCGTCGTTCGAGGTTGAGCCCCGTCGTTCGGAGTTAAGACTCAGGGGCTTCCAAACCTGCTGGCACGTTGATCGCTGTTGAACTTTGAGTGTTGTACCGATTGTCGAGCTCCCGTGATTATTTTGCGTTGAGACGATCGCAACGTCGTGCGACGTTTCTCGCTGCCCGAACCACGAACGCACCAGGGACAAAAGCTGCGGTCACCAGGCCCTGCCCGTTCTTCTGAGCTGCAGCGCGGCCGCGCTGCACGCTGCATCTCCCGAACGTATGGCAATCGGGCCGCCGCCATTCTTCGAGCGCGCGCTCGGCGGGTCGCCGAATCTCCGCTCTGGCCAGCCGCACCGGGCCCCGCCATTTTCGTTACAGGCTGCACAGTCTGGACCAGTCGGAACAATCCGTCGCCGAGTTACCAGTACAATCGGTACATCTGCGGAGCCTGATGTCCGTCCTGGTTTTTGACGGTGTTTCATCAACGAAGCGCGGCGAGGCAAGCCGAAACCAGTGGCGTGTTACCCAAACTGCCGCTGTAGAGCGGGGGCACTCCTGACTCGGGTCGGAACACCCGGATTCACAACTGGAGTGACTCACCTATCGTTTCAGATTTCAGGCTTCGAGGAGATTCCAGGAATGAAGTGTACGACCTTGACTGTCGCGTTCATGGTGGTGGCGGCAAGCCTCAGCAGTGCATCTGCTGGCTTGTTCGGTCATGGACCATCGTGTTGCGCACCGGCTGCATGTGCGCCGGCTTGTGCCCCACGAGCTGCCTCTTGTGCAGCACCTTGTGCACCAGCGTGTGCTCCGAAAGCGGCTTCGTGTGCCGCCCCTTGTGCTGCTGCTTGTGCCCCTAAAGCAGCATCATGTGCTGCTCCTTGTGCACCGGCTTGTGCTCCAAAAGCAGCATCATGTGCTGCACCATGCCACTCGGCATGTGCTCCTGCTTGTGCCCCTAAGGCTGCATCATGTGCCGCTCCTTGTGCACCAGCTTGTGGTCCACGGGCTGCTTCATGTGCTGCTCCTTGTGCACCAGCTTGTGCTCCTAAGGCTGCATCATGTGCCGCTCCTTGTGCACCAGCTTGTGGTCCACGGGCTGCTTCATGTGCTGCTCCTTGTGCACCAGCTTGTGCTCCTAAGGCTGCATCATGTGCCGCTCCTTGTGCACCAGCTTGTGGCCCACGGGCTGCTTCATGTGCCGCTCCTTGTGCATCAGCTTGTGCTCCTAAGACGAGCTGCTGCGTTGCACGCTCTGGCTGCTGTGCCAAGAAGTGCTGGAGCATGCCTAAGCTGAGCCTTCCTAAGTTCTGCATGCCAAAGCTTTGCATGCCGAAACTTCCGAAGTGCAGCCTGCCTAAGCTTCGCTTGCCGAGCTTCGGTGGCAACAAGTGCTGCGGAAGCTGCAGCTCTTGCGGACACTAATCGACGATAATTCTCAGCCCTCGGTTGTTTCGACAATCGAGGGCTGTTTGCTTTCCCCCCCCAAAGCTGCCTGTCACTTTTCTTCTGACATTTCCGGCAGCGTCTTTCTGACGAACTCCGCCCACTCGATCGACTTCTTCGACTCTCTCAGCGAAAACAGTCGTCAGAAACAAAGCTCATCAACACTCGCGGCGGCTGGTCAAATTTATGATCAGTCGCCGTTTCTTATGCGCGCTGACGGAAGCCGTGTCGCGCTGTAACGCTCAAGATGGCTGAGATCGCCCGCTTCATTTCGGTGCCAGAATCGGATATCAAGGTTGTTCCTCACGGGGCAGAATTTGCTGTTCAGCCTCTCAGACTTCAAGAACCCCACCTGCGTTTATCCTTCCTTTCGTTCAGAACCATGTTCGAGGTTTCCGTGCGAGTCCGATTTTCGATCAGCCTTTGCGCGTTCGTTGTCTGCGCCGCGCAAAGTTCGCTCGTCGCCGCAGCGGACTTTGACAAAGAGGTACTGCCGATCCTGCAACGTCGATGCATCGCCTGTCACGGCCCTGACGACGTCAACGGAAACGTGCGTCTCGACACGCTGTCGACGAACCTGGTGAAGGACTCGGCCGCGGCGGAAACCTGGCATGATGTGTTAAACGTGTTGAATCTCGGCGAGATGCCACCCGAAGACGAAACGCCGCTCACCACCGAAGAACGCGACATACTGGCCGGCTGGATCACCGAGCAAATTGAACATGCCATCCGAGTTCGCAGAAGCACCGGCGGTCAGGTTGTCATTCGACGGCTCAACCGAACGGAATACCGCAACACGATGCGTGACCTGCTGGGCCTCGATTTGAATTACGGACCCAATCTCCTGCCAGACAGCCCGGGCGAAGACGGCTTCACGAATAACGGCTCGGCGTTGGGGATGTCAGCTCTTCAGTTAGAGAGTTATCTCGAAGCGGCCCGCAGCGCATTGAGCCGAGCGATCGTCACCTATGACGAACCTTCCGTCGTCGACGCCACGGAAACGGCAACCACCACCGACAAGATTAAAGGCAATTGGACGAGCATCCTGGGCCGCTCCGGCACATTCGTGTTTCGCTCGACCGAGTTTCCTGACGAAGGCGATTTTCTGATTCGGGTCCGAGCTCGGGCGATCCTCCCGGACAACGCTCCGTACCCGCAACTGCGAGCGGTACTGGGGTACCGAGCCGACACTCAGACGCCGTCAGAAGAAGTCGGAATCCTGGAAGTCACCAGCGCAGAATTTCAGGACTACGAATTCCGAGGCCGTCTGGAAACCTTCCCGATTCAAAGCCGGACGCAAAGCAAGTATCCGGGCCTGTTGGTCTGGCTGAACAATGCCTACAGCGACGGCAAGCCAGCACCGAAACCTCGCCAGGAAGTGATCGAGGAACCGCCAGCTGCACCTTCAGGTCCCGCCAGCAAAGCCGACAATAAAAAAGAAAAGAAAGCCAGGCGAAAGAAGCCGAAGACTCGCACGGTCTACCCGACGGATCCGAACTTTCCAAAGATCGAAATCGAGTCCGTTAGTTTCAAGGCACCGGTCTTCGAAAGCTGGCCGCCGGCGCACCACACTCGGATCCTGTTTCCGAGCGACCTCGCTGAGTCCGGCCCCGTTGCCTACGCCCGCGAAGTTCTTGACCGATTCATGCGGCACGCGTTTCGTCGCCCCGTCACGAGCGAAGAACTCGACATGATGGTGGCCTACTTTCAGGAAGTGCGGCCGACGTTTGCCACCTTCGAAGAAGCCATGCGTGAGACATCGGCAATGGTGCTGGTCTCGCCCGATTTTCTCTACTTAATCGAACCGTCGTCCGGCAAAAGTCGAGACCTGACCGACCACGAACTCGCGTCACGACTCTCGTATTTTCTCTGGAGTTCGATGCCCGACGACGGACTGTTCGAACTCGCCGATTCCGGGCAACTTCGCGATCCAACGGCCCTTGCCGCCGAAGTGGATCGGTTGCTTGACGACCCGCGCTCCTGGGATTTCGTCGAACAGTTCAGCGACCAGTGGCTTGATCTCTCCGGCATGAACCGGATCGCCGTTAACCCCGAGTATTACCCAACGTTTCGCAACGAACTGAAGCCTCACATGCAGCGAGAGACTCAGCAGTTCTTCAACGAAGTCCTGCGCAGCGACGTGAGCGCCCTCGCGTTTCTCGATTCAGACTTCGCGATGCTGAATCAGCCGATGGCCGAGCACTACGGCCTGAAAGGCCCGCGAGGAATCGAATTCGAACGAGTTGCCCTGACGAAGAACCGGCAACGCGGAGGTCTGTTGGCTCAAGCGTCGGTTCTTCTGGCAAACTCGACGGGCGAGGATTCTCACGCGATTCTGCGAGGCGTCTGGATCCGCAAGCGACTGTTGGACGATCCCCCGGCACCGCCGCCACCGAATGTTCCGAACCTCGACCAGCAGGACCGCGACACTGCCAGTCTGCCATTAAAGGAGCAACTGAAAGAGCATCGAGAAAACGAAGCCTGTGCGAGGTGCCACCGCGGCATCGATCCCTGGGGGATCGCACTGGAAGAATTCGACGCCGTCGGCCTGCTGCGAGACAAGATTCAACGAAAGTCCGGCAGGAAAATGCTGGAGTTCGACGTTGACGCCAAAGCGACGCTACCCGGTGGCGACGAAGTCGACGGTCTCGACGACCTGAAAACTCATCTGCTGACCGAGAAACGCGAACAGTTTGCCCGTACGCTGGTGAGTCGAGTGCTGGCCTACTCGCTGGGCAGATCGCTGGAGTTAAGTGACCACAAAACCGTCGACAACCTGACAACAGATTTCGCCCAGAACGACTACAAACTTCGAGGGCTGATTCAGCTAATCGTGGCAAGCGACACGTTCGGCTCGAAATAAAATTTCTGGAAAGAACAGAACCATGAAGTCATGGCAACTCGATCGTAGAACGCTCCTTC
Organism: Planctomycetaceae bacterium; assembly: GCA_047611045.1. GTDB lineage: Bacteria > Planctomycetota > Planctomycetia > Planctomycetales > Planctomycetaceae > JABMPE01. Next base: position 4,812 of record JBLFXD010000137.1, read on the forward strand.
AGGGAGTGGGAGTTTCATTGGCCTTGCCCATGCTCAATTGCATGGGTTCCGAGAAGAGCCAGACGGAGCGGCCGAAGCGTTTCTGCGCCGCGTACTTTCCGTACGGCAGCGTCTTTCAGAATGCGGACTCCGAATTCGCAAAGTGGAACTGGACGCCGACCGGCGACGGCCGCGACTTCGAGTTCGGTGAAATCCATCGTTCGATGGAGCCGCTGCGGAACGACCTGACGATGATCGAAGGGATGTCGCATCCGAACGGTCGATCAATGGGCGGGCACGACACGGCCGACATCTGGCTGACTGGTTCGGAACTGACCGGCAGTCGGATGAAGAATTCGATGTCGCTCGACCAGATCATCGCCGGGCATCAGGCAGATCAAACGCGATACTCGTCGCTTGTTATGTCAACCGACGGCGGCGTGGGAGAGCCGACTCGCTCCAGCACGCTTTCCTACAATCGCAACGGGCAACCGATTCCGGCTCAGAATAAGCCGCGTGTTATCTTCGACCGGTTTTTCGGCGTGACGTCAGACTCAGTCGATTCGCAACGATCAAGTCTTCAGCGCACGGGCAGTATGCTCGATCGAGTGCTCGAACATTCGCGATCGGTGCGCCGCAAACTCGGCAAGTACGATCAGAAGAAGTTCGACGAGTACCTCGCCTCGGTGCGGCAGATTGAGAAAGGCGTCGAGCGTTCAAAGCAGTGGCTGGAAATCCCAAAGCCGCGCGTCGACGAAGTGGGACTCAGTCTGGACGCTGACGACTCAACACCGCAGGAACTGATTCAGACGATGTACGACCTGATGTTCCTGGCGTTCCAGACAGACTCAACTCGCGTTGCCACCTACCAGCTTGGCAACATGAACGGAGCAACGTCGATCGCCGGCAAGTTCCCTCAGTTGCTCGGCCTGGGCAAGAACATGCACGGCCTCGCTCACGGCGGAGCCAAAGGAAAAGGTGGAGAAGAACTCGGCAAGTGGCACCAGCTCCTGGCCGACCAGATGGCTCGCTTCCTGACGCGTCTGAAATCGACCGAGGAAGGCGACGGAACGTTGCTCGACCACACAATCGTCCTCTACGGCAGCAGCAACAGCCAGACTCACCGTAACGCCAACTATCCCCTGATGCTCGCTGGCGGCGACAGACTCGGCCTTAACCACGGCCAGTTGATCAAGTCCGACGAAAAGACTCCGCTGTCAAATGTCTACCTGACAGTCCTGAATCAACTCGACATTCAGGCGAGCTCATTCGCCGAAAGCACCGCTACGGTGAATGAGCTGACGGGTTAGTCGTAGGGTGCGTCTTGACGCACCAGCGATCGCCCGATCATGCATTGGTGCGTCGAGACGCACCCTACGGAGTCCAGCGCTGCCGCAGCCGGTCGAGTAACTCTTTCGAGTATTCGACGTGAGGCGGGATGTCGCCGTACTCGTATGTTGAGTCGGTTGGGATGGCGGTGTTCGGCGGCGTGGATTCGTCGTGGAGGGCGGGCCAGTTACCGATGTCGTCGACCTGGAGCTGCTCAAGATCGACGAACAGGCGGATGCGGCTCAGGATGTGGCCGATGTGGCGGCTGGCGACTGTCGACAAGGAATTGGAATACGCCGTTTGAGCTTCCAGGAAGTCTCTCGCTCGAACGCCGGCAACGCCGAGACGAAGTTGAAGCTCGGTGCTGATGACTCGTTCGTAAGCCAGAGCGGCGCTGGCGATGCCCAGCAGGTGCTGCTCTTCGGCGAGCGTTAGAGCACGCAGATCGCTGCGGATGTTCTGCTTGATCGAATCTTCGAGCGACATCATCGCTCGGCGGCTGAGCTGGTAATTCAAGAGCTGTTCACGGAACCGATTTCGTTGAGCTCGTCGGTTCAGCGGCGTGTCGAGCGTCACCGAAAGCTCGGTGCGGGTTTCGTCGAAGTCAAAGTCGAACGATTTATTCGAATCGTTGTCCGTGCGCAGCCGCTGTCGAGCCTGCAGGTTGAGGATCGACTTCAAATCGTCACCGGCCAGTTTGATGCCTCGCCATTCGTCGGCCAGGTCACCGCGAGAGTTCATCAAATCCAGTCGCGCAGACAAAGCAGCCAGCGAAGCATCGTCCATGCCCGCGCGAATTCGAGTCAGTCCGGACCCGGACCCGTCCAACAGTTCCTGGCTACTGACCAGGAGCTGCGCCGTCAGTGAGGCTGTGGGTTCTTCCGGATCCGTACCGGCGTCGCGGGCAAGGCTGTCCGTCAACGCTCGCACCTGTCGCGCGGTGTCGGCCGCAGCGTCGGCCAGCTGTCGAGCTACCGTTTGCAGCTCGTCCAACCGCTCAGTCATCACTTCGGAAAGGACGTTGTCGACCAGGGTTTCGAATGCAAGAAGTTTTTGCGAGAGCCCATCGCGTCCGGTTTCGATCGATTGAATCTGCTGTTCGAATCCACCGAGCGCTCTTGCCCAGGTTTCATCTTCGAGAAGCAACTCCTCTACCGCGCGGGCAAACTCGATCGCCAGCGAAGGCACGCGGATCGGCGTGACGTCTGCCTCGTTACTACTTTCTTCGAAGCGTTGCCAGGCATCGTCCGCAATCAGTCGGAACTGAGCGACTCGAAGCCGGGCTCTCAGAACAGTCAGTCGCCGCCCACGTTGGGCGATCTCATCTTTGGCTGCCGTGCTTGTGAAGTGCTTGTTGTCCGAAGTTGCCGATGTCGATGCGCGAGTGGATGCTCGAACCAGCTCCTCAGCTTTCCGCTGAATCTCCAACGCGTCCTGAATTCGCGCGACCAGTTCTTCAGCCTGGCTCAGAATGTTCGCTTCGTTGGCTTCCTCCCGAGTCGACTCGGCCAGCAGACGTGATCGGACTCGGCGAACGAGTTCCAGTGAGACAGCAACTTCGTCGCGGCCGGTGATCCCAAACAGCTCGGCGAGGTCAATGTTGATCGGCGTTTCGATGGGCAGTCCGAGTCGACTCTTCAGTTGGTCCAGCGAGTTCTCGAGACTGTTGCACGTTCCGATCAGCGAGCTTCGCCCCGAGAGTGCATTCTGCTCGACCTGATCAATCTGCACACGAGCGATTTCGCCCTCGCCCAGTTCAATGTCCCGCTGACTGTAGACGCGAACCAGGCTGATGTAATTCTGCGAGTCGATTTCGACCTGCCGGTAGGTTCGCAACAGGTTGTAGTACTGCGTGGCGAGTTGCAGATAGAACGTCTTGCGGAATCGAGCGAAGTCTCGCGCCGCGTAGACGACGTTGCGTTCGGCCTGAGTCAGTCGTTCGAAACGGACGTCGTTCTGGAAGACGGAATGCGTGACCTCAAACAGAAGTTCGCTTCCGACGTCTGCTGCGAATCCGTCCGGGCCTCCGAAGGTGAGCAGCACACTGTTCGCGAATCGTGTCACGAGTGTGCTGCCAGTGTTGAGCAAAGCCTCGGCCTGAACCTCCGTCGGGATCGTTAGTCGGTTGAACGAGTTGCCGGATGAATTGCGGCTTAAGACATCCGCACCGGTTCCGTTATTGAACGGCGAGAATTTCAGGTCGTAGTCGAAGCGCTGCAGAGACAACCGCAACGCAACGCGGTAAAGCGATTCCTTCTGAGTCTGGTACTCGCGGCTGTTCAAGAGGGCCAGCACGACGATGTCTGTCAGGTTCAACCGCGGAGCACTATCGAACTCCTCTGAGGATGGTCGCTGTCTGTACGAGCTTTCGTATTCGGCCAGCACGCTTTCGAACTCGAACATCCGCGCGCGACACTCGCGAGGAATCGATTCCCAGGCGGATGGCGGGATCGTCACCGGGTCGATCTCGAATGCTTCTGATCCGGCTCCGAGTTCATTCTGTGCGGCATACCGCGCCAGCAGGATTCGGCCGGCCGACGACTTGCCGGCCGAGTGGTTTGCGTGACGAACCGAGGCACTCGCTGCAGTTTCCAAAGGAGGCAACGTTTCAGTTGGCGCGTCAGAACGGCGGCCGATGTTGTCGGGGATTTCGTAGATGTGCAGCCGCGGTCGCGGATCGGGAAGGATGGGGTCCTCGATCGGCGATGGGTCAAACAGTCGCGACTGAGGTGACGGCTCGATCGAATAACTGAGCGGCGGAGCCCAGCCGGGGTCCTGCGTCTTTTCATCGAGGATCGCCAGAGCATCCTCGTCGGCCTGTGTCCGGTACTGGCTGCGCGAACAACCGCTCGACTGAATGAGCAAAACGATCGCCAGACAAAGGCCGGCGAAACGCCAGACCACGCCCGTTGCGAATCGAAACAGCTTCCTTGCTGTGTCGGACACGGAAGATTCCGTCTGTTATGGACTTATCAGGATAGAATTGGGCAGTCAGGATGGGCGTGTACGGAGGCAGAATCCGCGGTGTGATTCGTGATGGGACGCGGTTTCTACCCCTAGACAGTCAAGGGGTCAATATGTCTCCTCGTATCGGTTGTCGCGAGACGTCAGCTTGAGCGAAGTGCTGTCGCGGGGCTGATCCTGGCTCCGCGGATGGATGGAATGAGACTCGCCAGGCTGGTCGCCAGCAGCAGAACGCTGGCGGCGGCTGCCAGTGTCAACGGGTCGGCCGCGCTGATTCCGAACAATTGGCTTTGCAGAAATTGCGAGAGTGCGAGGCTCAGGCAAAGACCGACCGCCAGACCCACTCCTGAAATCAGCAGGCCCTCCGAAACGATCATCCGAACGATCGAGGGCACCGTCGCGCCGACGGCCATGCGAATTCCAATCTCCTGTCGTCTTTGAGAAACCGCGTAGGCGACCACTCCGTAGTGCCCGGTGACCGACAGCAGAAACGCTCCCAGGGAAAACGCTGAAAGCAGCAGCACCAGAAACCGTTCCTTCGAAAGCGACTTCGAAAGGACCGTGTCCATCGACTCGGTGTCTGTGATGACGACGTCGGGTTCGGCTTCGCGGACGAGCGTTTCGACGGCGGCCATCATTTGCTCAGGAGGCACTTCGGTTCGAACCAGCAGTGTGAATTCTGACTGAGGAAACAAGGCTTCGGGATAGTAAAGCTCGGGCCAGGAATCTTCGGCAAGTCCGCTGAACCTGACATCGCCGACGACGCCCACGATCTCCATTTTCTTATAGTGGGCGTATACGACGCAGAACCGTTTGCCGATCGCCGATTCTCCGGGCCAGTGCCGTTGTGCGAACGTCTGGTTGCAGATAACTCTCGAGGCGTGTCCGACTTTGCCAATTGAATCGGGCGGCTCGAACAACCGACCATCCAGCAGTGGGACTTCCATTAGTTCGAAGAATCCGGGCTCGACAATACGAAGGCGAACGAACGGTCGTTCGTTGCGAGGAACTTCTGGAGCACCTTCAACAAACAGATGAACGTCGAAGTTCGTTTCGCGAGTGGGAACCCCTCGCACAGCCGATGCCGCGGTCACTCCCGGAACCTCGCGCAGCTTCGACGTGAGTTCGACGCAGAATTCGGAGTTGTGATTCCACTCGTACTTTCCTTGCGGCAACGAGACGGTCATCGTGATCAGGTTGTCTGGCCGAAAGCCGGGGTCAACTCGAGTGATCGCCGCGAAACTTTGAACAAGCAGCGCCGAGCCGGTCAGCAGGACCAGGCACACGGCGACTTCGCCACCAACGAGGATGCCCATCCAACGTTTCCTCGAACGCGCTGCGGAAGACCCTCGTCCGCCAGATTTTAACGTGTCGTTCACGTCCGTTTTGAAGGCCAGTAGCGAAGGAAGGATCCCGACCAGCAAGCCGGTCAGCAACGACAAACCCAGGGAGAAAACCAACACGCCGGAATCAATGGAGACTTCACGCAGTCGCGGCACGTCGGACGGCACGAGATGCCGCACGGCATCGACGCACCAGACAGACAGCTGCACTCCCAGCACGCCGCCCGCCAGGCACAACAGGACGCTTTCAGTGACCAGTTGCCGCATGAGACGCCACGGTCCGGCGCCGACGGCGACGGCGATGCGAACGGCGAACTCCTGCTGCCTGGCAATGCCTCGAACGATGAGCAGGCTGGCGACGTTCGCACACGCGATGAGCAGCAGGAATCCCACGGCTCCGCTCAGTAATTGCAGCGCCGGTCGAATGTCCGATGTGACCAGCTCATTAAGTAGCGTGACTTTCGCCGTCCAGTTTTCATTCGTCTCGGGATACTCGTCCGCCAGGTTTGCCGACAAAGTAGCCATCTCGGCGCGAGCCTGCTCAACGCTGACGCCAGCTTTCAGTCGAGCAATCGCC
>JBLFXD010000138.1:0-10999 GCA_047611045.1 Planctomycetaceae bacterium
CACGACCGCATGGTTCGATTGATGGTCGGTCGCGATATTTCACAGTTCTATGTTCGAAAGCCCCACAGTCCTGGCGACAACGCTTTACGCGTCAAGAGTCTGGTGACTCCCGCAAATCCAGGTCACGAGCTGAATTTCTCAATTCGAGCCGGAGAAATTGTCGGCGTGGCCGGGCTGGTCGGGTCGGGTCGCACGGAGATGCTGCAGGTTCTGTTTGGAGTCGACGCGGCGATTTCAGGCAGTATCGAAGTCGGCGGGAAGACGGTTCGAATCAATTCGCCGATTGATGCAATTCAGGCTGGACTGGCGCTCGTTCCCGAGGATCGTAAGCTGCAGGGCCTGGTGCTCGAAATGGCCGTTCGAACGAACATCGGCCTGGCCGGGCTGAAGAAACACCAAAAGAAACTCGGCTTCCTGAATTCGGCACAGGAGGGTGCCGACACAACTGAGATGATCGCCAAATTGCGAATCAAAACTCCAGGCGAAGACCAGATTGTGCAGTACCTGTCCGGCGGCAATCAGCAGAAGGTCGTGCTTGGCAAGTGGCTTTCGATGAATCCGCAGGTGCTGCTACTTGACGAGCCGACACGAGGAATCGATGTCGGCGCGAAGCAGGAAATCTATGCTCTCATGGAGCAGCTGGCGGAGCAGGGTGTCGCCATCCTGTTTGTCAGCAGCGAACTCGAAGAGATCCTCGGCATGTCCGATCGAGCGATCGTCATGCACGAAGGGCGAATCTCCGGTGAATTGATGCGTGACAGTCTCAGCGAAGAATCGGTGATGCATCTGGCCACGGGCTCTGCTGGCGAGGAGTCAGCGGCGTGACTTGGTCTCATTAAAGGTACAACGACGGAAGACGCTGAAGTCTGCTCCGTGCAGGCACGAAAGCTTTCGTGTAATTCGTGACTTTCGTGGTTACAGAAATCAATTTCGATTCCCAACGGTAATGATATTTCGATGAAGAAAAACCTCGGCATCCTAGTACTCCTGACCGTCATCTTCGTCGTCACGGCGTTGTGCAACGACAGCTTTCTCTCGGCGTACAATCTGTTCAACGTGATTGAGCGAGCGTCGCTCTACGGCATCATCGGGATCGGCGTCGCGTTTGTGATCATCACGGGAGGGATCGACCTGTCGATCGGATCCTTCATCGGACTCGTGGCCAGCACGGTCCCGTTCATTGTTGTCACTCACGAAATGCCGCTCGCGGTCGGTCTGCTGGCGATTCTTGCGATGTCGCTCGCCGCAGGTTTCGGCCACGGATTGCTGATCACAAAACTCAAGCTCCAACCGTTCGTAGTCACTCTGTGCGGGTTAATGATTTATCGAGGACTCGCTCGCTGGATTACCAGCGACAAGAGTCCCGGTTTCGGTCCCGAACAACTTGAGCCGCTGCGGCCATTGGGCAACATGAAAATCCCAGTGGGCACGCTGCCTGTCATTGGCGAGTTTTCACTGCCGATTGTTTTCTTCATCTTCCTTGGCCTCGCGATTGCAGCAGCAGTCTTTCTGAACAAGACAATCTATGGTCGATACTTACTCGCGCTGGGGCGTAACGAGCAGGCTGCTCGCTATAGCGGAATTCGTACGGACCGAATGACAATCGTGGCTTACGTACTCTGCTCGTTGATCGCCGGACTCGGTGGGCTGCTCTTTGCCGTCGATCAGCGATCCGTTCAACCTGACAGTTTTGGCAATTTTTACGAGCTCTACGCAATTGCCGCTGCGGTACTGGGCGGCTGCAGCTTGCGAGGTGGCGAGGGGTCGATCCTTGGGATTGCTCTGGGCGCCACGTTGATGCGTTTGCTGATGAACTCAATCCAGATGATCGGAATTGCCGACACGTTGGAACCTGTCGTGCTTGGCGTTGTGATTCTGGTTGGCGTCATCGTGGACGAGATTGTCAAACGCATCGCTGCGAAGCGACGAGCGTCTCTCGCGGCAAAGGATGCTTCTGCCCGCTGACGTGGTTTGGCTGCGTCTGTGTTACCATGATCGGCGGTTTCCCGGCGTTACTATTTGCGAGCCGCCCATGACTGAGTCATCACTCTGCACACCTCATGAACATTGTTTCTCGCGGCGGCGATTGCTTGGCAGTGCTGCTGCTGGAGCGGTCGGTTCGGCGGCATTGGGTGGGCTGCTTGGCCCTGCCGTTGCTGAGGAGGTCGCGAAGAACGATAAGCAGGTTCTGTTCGTCTGGCTGGACGGGGGAATGAGTCAGCTCGAAAGCTGGGATCCAAAACCGAATACGCAATTCGGCGGCCCTTTTCGATCGATCCAGACTTCGGTTCCCGGTATCGAATTCTCGGAGTTGATGCCCAACACCGCGAAGGTTGCGAACCATCTTGCCGTGCTGCGCAGCGTCCACACGCAGGACAACAGCCACTCGGCGGGAGTCGCCCGGATCAACCGTGGAGACCCGAAGAATCGCGGCGTTGTGTATCCGTACTTTGGATCCGCCGTCGCGAAACTGTTGGGACCAACATCGTCGGGACTTCCGCCGTACGTCTGGATCAAGCCTTACAGCGGCGGGTTTAAGACGGCCGATGCCGGGTTCCTTGGACCAAAATACGGAGCGCTGGCATTCGGCGATGGCCAGCCACCGGAGAACATGTTGCGGCATGCTGACGTGACTGCCGATCGAGACAAAATTCGCAATGAACTTCGTGAGAAGTTGAATCAGAAATACCGAGCCGCGCGACGCCCTGAAACTGCCGATGCCAGTTCTTACGTTTTTGACGTCGCACAGAAACTGATGGCCCGCACGCACCTGTTTGACGAATCAAAGCTCGATCCTCGCGACGTCGAACGGTACGGAACGCACGACCTGGGCCGGCACATGCTGCTCGGCCGGCGGATGCTCGAAGAGGGTGCTCGCTTCGTCAAAGTGAACTCGTACCATTGGGACAGCCACGGTGACAATTTCAACGCGAGTTACAGCCTGGTTCGAAAGTTCGACCAGCCGTTCGCCGCGTTGATCGAAGACCTCGAAGACCGGGGCATGCTGGACAACGTTCTTGTCATCGCGATGAGCGAGTTTGGTCGCACCCCGAAGATCAACTCGCACGTCGGACGCGATCACTGGCCGGAAGCATGGTCAGTCGGCATGGCCGGAGCCGGCCTGAAAAGCGGGCTGACCGTCGGCAAAACGAACGACAAAGGCACCTTCGTCGCCGACGAGGAGTACGACATCGGGCACCTGTTCCACACGTGGTTCAAGGCGCTAGGCGTGCCCGAGGAGATGATGGAGTACAACAACGGTGGCCAGCCCCTACCAGTCGCTCACGACGACTGCTTCCCCATCGAAGGCCTGCTCGCGTAGTTGAGCCGAGAATAACTTCCCGATCTCCAACCACGTCATGCCCGCGCAGGCGGGCACCCAGTTTTGCAGGAGCACTGGTTTCCCGCCTTCGCGGGAATGACGAAAATCTGCCCTCTGCCTGAGTTCAGGATTTTTTCTGAACACACTTATTAGAATTTCCCGAACAGCTTTGCCGGGTCCAGACCTTTGTCGGCAAGTTTCGGAAGCATGTCCTGAATGACCGATTGACGCAGATTGAGTTGTTCGAAGATGTCGCCATATTTGCCGCGGAACATACCAACCAGCCCGTTCTGTTTCTCGTCGACCTGAGTGTTCAACTTCGCGATCAGTGCGTCTTTCTGAGCGGAGACTTCGTTGCCAAATCCCTGTTTGACGCCGTTGGAAATCGATTCGCCGAGGTTCGTTTTCAGCTTCAGCCTCGGCCGTTTGATCGTGCCGGAAAGCTCGACGGTCGCATCGATGCGTTCGATGTTTTTCATTGATGCGGCCATTAACCGGCCGAGTGTTTCGTCGTCGGCTTTCATTTCCGGAATCAGCAGGACCGGCTCCTGAACCATCAGCACGGTGCCGGTCAGTTTGTCTCCGACGGTTTCGATGTGAACGTTCCATCGAGTGCTGCCGGCTCGGACTTCGACGGCCAGTGAGTCATCGTCTCCCAGTTTACTGGTCGTTGCTTCGTCGAGAATGTAGGCAACGTCGAGAATGTTCGCTGGAATGTTCTGGGTTCGATCGAGTTCTGCCTTCATCTGTACGTCGGCTTCTCCGCGGCCATTCATGCGGACCAGGGTCGGCTTTCCGTAGAGGATTGGATCAGAGCTGACGTCCACGATTGTGCCCTGCACGGCCATCTGATCGCCGCCGATTTCGCCTTGGCCGGTCACCTCAATCAGGCGAGCCAGGTAATTGGGAAGCGGATTGTCCAGCGGGAAGAAGACATCGTCACCGCGCTGGCGTTCCGGTTTCGGAGCGTCTGAAAACTTGTTGGCCTGCTTGCTGCCCCAATCGAGCCACGCCAGTGCGTTGCGAATTCGGTGATGCACCGTTGGACCGAGAAGAAACTCGGAGAGCTTGTCGCCGTCCAGAACGAGTTCTTCAACTTTGCGTTTGATGTCGGCTTGGTCGCGTTTACGGGCTTCGTCGAGGTTCCCCAGATCGCCTTCGGCCTTCTTGGGAAGCACTTTCAGATCGTCTCGGATCACGCTGACCTCTCGCAACAGTCGGGACCCGTCGTTGGCGACTCTGCGGTACGCTTCGACTCGCTGGATCGGGTTCATGCGTTTGGTCTGGTCGACGAGAGCCTTCAATTGCCGACCGGCGTCGTCGATATTTTTGATGCGGGATTCGAGACCGTCGAAGTCGGTTTTCCATTCGACTTCCAACTGCTGAGCCAGCCGGACTGACTCCAGGTTTCGAGGATCGTATTCCAGCTTCGCTCGGTCAAAGATGTCGTTGGCCCACTCCTTGCCGTACTTTTCGAGCTGATCTCCGAATCCGGGGCCTTCCGATTCTTCCGGAACTGGTGAGTCTGGCAGCAGGCCGTCGTCGTCTCGCGGAGTGTTCCAGGTCAGGCCGTTGACGACCGCTTTGTCGAGAACGTACGACCCGTGCATCAAGGCAAGGCCGTCGATGTCGCCGTTCATCGATTCGAATTCGAGGATATTCGTGCCCGGCTTGTTTCGGTTGGCGGCGGCGACGTTTGTGATCTTAATCTTCGGCGGGAAGAACGATGTCTCCAGTGTGGCGATCTCGACCTTTGCCTGAACAGTCTGCTGCCCGGCGGTGATTGCCGAATAACGCAGTATCGGATCGAAGGCGAACGTGAAGAATGCCCAAACTGACGCGACGACGATCCCTCGCGTCAGGATGTAACTCCACCGAGGCCCCAGGCCGGGTTGTTTCTTTTGCTTCTTCTTTTTCTTGCCGTCTTCCGATGAGTCTGCATCGTCGGCGGCTTCAGAATCCGAGACCTTCCCTCGATCAGCTGTGGCAGAGTCATGGGTTTTGGTGTCGACGAGTTCTTCGGCAACCGAATTCACGGCTGCGGCTGCGAGCGCGCCGGCTGGGTTCGCCATCATGTCAGCGACACTCGGAGTTTCCGCAGCGGCTCCGGCGAGAGAATCTGCAATCTCACCCACGCCGTTGATCAGCATGTCGTGCGCTGGGTCGGTTTGCGGTGGCTGCTTAGGCATGGAGTGTCCTTTCCGCAAAGTGCGGCGTCGCTTCAGGAGGCCGCGATCAGTTCAGCCGTGATGAGAGTTCTGTGCCGTGCAGCAGTTGAATCAGCTTGAATTTCTGGAGACGCTCGGACCAGTTCGGTGTGTACTTACGGAAGATTGGTTTGGCGATCAGAAAGATCGGAACCAGCAAAGTCATGCCCAGCACAAAGCTGCCGAGCACGATTGTGTTGTTGAACTTCGTCCACGGAGCCATCGGCTGGTTGTAGAGCTCGGTCCAGTACGGCACGAGCGAATCGATCGTCAGCAGCGTCTGGCCGATGCGATGCGTGAACGGGTCGAGCAAGACGCCGGCCCACGAGAACGCAAACGCCGCCAGCATGCCCATGCCAAGGTTCACCCGGATCGCGCTCAGGACGACCATCAGCGAGATGGCGATCATGTTGCCCTTCGGCACGAGGCCGATGACGACTCCCAGTGCAAACCCAAGTGCCATCTGACTCGGCGTGTTGTCCGTGATCAGAGCTTTGAAGAAGAACCGAATCGGGCGAAGGAAAAACATGTCACGTCTCCGTAGGTCAGGCTTTGCCTGACGGAGTCTGTTGAACCGTGTTGAATTTGGTCACCGCCGGACTGCGGGTGGGTGATGACTTCGTCAGGCGGAGCCTGACCTACGACAGGGCGTCAGCGAATGACCGTGTTCGAGACGAGCGGCAATGTCACGTTCGTCGACTCAACAACCATCAGACGATCGCCGAGTCCGTACTGCTGTGGAGCCTTGTTGTAGATCTTCAACGCCTCCGGGAGGCTCCCACGCAGGTCTGCTGCTCGTCGAGCATCAGACGGATGCGTGGAGAGAAATTCCATTGGGGCGTCGCCACTCTTCGCTGCGGAGAAACGTTCCCAGAAGAGAGGAGCTTCGCTGGGGTCGTAGCCTGCTTCTGCCATCAGCTTGATGCCGATGAGGTCAGCTTCCGTTTCGTGCTTGCGGCTGTAAGGGAGAATGCCAATGTATTTCGACGTTACACCGTAAGCAGCAAGCACCGTTTCCTGATGCTGGTCGTATCCGTCTTCGAGGAACCATTTACCCGCAAAATCGACAGCCTTCCCGCCAAGGTTCTGGATCGTCTGATTCTGCATTCGCTCCCCGCCGTGACGGGCGAGTGCGTGGGCGATCTCATGGGACATCACGACGGCCAGTCCGGCTTCTGACTGACAGACCGGAATGATGCCTTCGTGAACGGCGACCTTTCCGCCCGGCAGGCAGAATGCGTTCTGCTGGTCGGATGCGATGACTCGGAATTCCCAGTTGAAATCATCTCGGCCCGAGACGGCGGCGATGCGCTTGCCGACTCGATTAACAACCTCGTTGTATTGCTGATTCTTCGAAGGCTGTTCTTTGCTCAGAATCTGCTCGAAAGCCTCTTCGCCAAGCTTGATCTCCTTTGGCTCAGACGTGAGCAACGCGAGCTTGCGACGGCCGCTGACCGGAGTCGTCTGGCAGCCCCAGGCAATCAGGCAGGCACACAGCAAAGAGAGAATTACGGCGAGTTGATATCGGCGCGGTGACACGCCGGACTGATGGCGCAGAGTCATTGCTGAAACCTCGGTGGGTAGGTGGTGGATGGGAGTTTTGACGGGACGACTCTCGCAGGACGCGGAGTCAGAGGTGGATTTGATCTCGGCCATGCGGCCGCCGCGTGGGATGCGGTGAGTGTGGGAAGTGTCTCGGAATTGTCGAAAAAGCGGCAAGATCAGTTCGAAGTGGTGTTTCGCGAGTGATTCTTGAACGGCTACCGAACTCGGGTTCGCCAGACACTGGCAGCTGACGGAGCCGGGACAAACATTCCGGATGCAGCCGCCGTTCGAGGTGCGGCCGGGCGGGGCTGTCGTGACGGCTCGGGTGTCCCGGCCAGAACCGGCGTCCATTCGCCGGAGTTGGAAGCCTGAGGAATCTGAAGGTAGGACGGATCAGGTACCGGGCCGGACGACGTCGAGCTCGGCGAACTGCCTGAATTCAGCGGCTGAAGCTCTCGCCCAAGCTGAACCGGGCCGGATCGAGTAGTCATTGGGATGGCTACCGGGCCGCCAATCGTGATCGGGTTTGAGGCGTAGGGTGCTCCAGAAGCGTAGGGTGCTCCAATAGTCGGCCCCAGAACAACCGGAGAAGAACCGGTGACTACGGGCGATCCAACGATGCCCGCGTGGTTGTGGGCATGGGAAGTCCAGGTGTTGCCCGTTCTGCAAGTGTTACAGCCGGACGAAACGCGACCGGTGACTCGCGGAACCATTGTCGTGCTCTGCTGATAAGTGACCTGCGGAACTCGTTGAGAAACCTGGTAAGGCACCTGGTTGTAGACGGTCTGCTGCTGATAAGTCGTGGTCGGAATCTGCTTTTGGACCATCCTCGGCACCCAGACTTTCTGCCAGCCGCCTTGGTCGACGGTAACTGTCTGCTGAGTTGTCACGGGAACGGTCACCGTCTGAGCCTGCATGCGGTACTCGGTTCGCGTGACGTCTTTATAGGTAACGACGGGCGTCGTCTGAACCTGAGGTTGCATCGTGAACTGCGGCTGAGGCGGCAGCCGAGTCTGACATCGGCACGGATTGACCTGGCAACTTCGGCACGGATTACACGCCCGGCAGCCGAAAAGTCCGTGATTGCAAAAAACGCCAGCGGAAAGCGACACGGGAACAACCTGCGAAAGAGCCAGCAGCACTGCCGACACCGCTCCGGTTTGCAGAAGACGTCGCATTTCAGAACTCCTTATTCCCATTCAGTTTATCGAGCAATCTCGTCACTCGATCCGACACCGCAGTCGCACGAGGGACGCGCAGAACGCCCCGCGCATTAGCGGCCTGATGGAATAATCGGCACAACCGGCAGACTCGCTTGAGTCAACCTGTCTTAACATTTGAGATCGGAGGGAGCTGCGTGGCCGGCAACGCGACATGCCGTGTCCGCGTTTGTTTCAATCCGTGCGCTTTGATAGCGTGCTGAACTTGTCTTCTGTTCACAATCCGAGATTTGCCACGGGCTGCAGCCACCAATGTCTTCACACCAGGCTCGACATGCCGACTCTTTCGAGAAGTCGCAGTTCTTTAAACGGCTGAAAGAGCTTTCTGACGCAGCTCCCGACAGCACGTCGCTCACGAACCTTTGCACGGCGACGCAGCGACTGTTGGACAGTGCCGAGCAAATCAGCAGGCAGATCGTGCGATATTTGCCGCAATTCACGCTGCATGATCAGACGCACCTGTGGAACGTCCTCAGCTTCATGGAAGAACTGGCCGGAGGTGCTGAGTGTATTGAGCAGCTCAGCGCTGGCGACTGCGCGATGGCGATCTGGGCGGCATTTATCCACGATCTGGGCATGGTTCTGGAAGCTGGCGAACTCGCAGCGCTGGACGCTGCCGACCATTACGACTCGAGTATTTCAGAAACGGACGCTGCAGCCGAGGAATCTGCTTCCGAAACGTCCGACGAACGGGCAGAAGCCTGGCGAGCCTACCGCGACGGACACAAGCATTGGGCGACCATCCGCAAAAGTCACAACACCAAACAGAACCGAATGCGGCTGGGGATTATTCGCGCCGCCTTTATCCGCGATTCGCACTCCAGGGACGATGCTTACTCAGGTCAGTGCCGAATCGCCGACTGGCTGAAGTTCCTGGCAAAGGGCGACCTGTTGCTGGAGCAGGCTCTGGAAGACTACTCCGTCTCGGATCGAATCGTTCGAGTGGCGGTCAGCCACAATCAGGACATCAACTGGCTACCGCGCCAGCTCGGTGGGTTGGGTATTGAAAAACCAGATGCCGAATCTTGCGGTCAGGAACTGGGAACCGTCCACTGGACGTGGATTGGTTGGTTGTTGCGGCTGGCGGACGTGTTTGATTGCGACAAGTCTCGCACCCCGCGCGTGCTGTTTGATCATGCCGGGATAACCGACGCTCGAAGTCAGACCGAATGGCAGAAGCACCTGGCGATTCGTGAGGCGCCGCAGTGGCAAGCGGGCGACGATGGACAGACTCTGCTTTACACATGCCAGAAATGTCCCAGCCCGGTCGTCGAAAAGGCGATCCACCAGATCGTCGGCTGGATGAACGACGAGGTGGCGAAAGTTCGCGCGGCGGAAAACGCGACTCCGACGGAAGAGTCTCAGCCGGAGTTGCGTCTGCCTTCTCAGGCCAAAGTCGACATTAAGCAGCGTGAGGGTGGGTACCTCTATCATGACATGGAGTTCCGCCTGGATCGCGACGCGGTTGTTGAGTTGCTGATGGGCGAAAGTCTTTATGGCGGCCCCGAACTGGCTCTGCGTGAGCTGGTGCAGAACGCTCTGGACGCGGTGCATTTGCGTGATCAACGGAGTCGATTGGCTACGGCGCTGAACGCGGCTGGCGGCAAAGAGAAGCCTCGGCAGCCACATCAGTCGTGGGATGGGCAGCCTGCCGAGGTGACCGTCACGTGGGGCACGCAAGCGGACGGCGAAAACAAGGGTCGCCGCTTTGTCCGGGTGAGCGACACCGGTGTCGGGATGACGGTCGGCACAATGCGTCGGTTTTTGACCCAAATCGGCAAGAGCTATTACAAGTCCGACGACTTCCGGGCTGAACAGGAGCTGATGCGTCGGAACGGGATTCTGTGCACGGCGATTTCGCAGTTTGGTATCGGCTTTCTGTCGGTCTTCATGCTGGCCGACGAGGTCACGATTTACACCCGACCGGTTGGCGCCTCGAACTCGAATGCGCAGCCTCCCGCCGACTCGGCTGAGCAGGAAACCGACCGCTTCCCGTTCCGAGCCGAAATCCACGGCCCGCACGGCCTGCTCGCTTTCTATCCGGATCCCAAAGCGACACTTCCCGGAACAGAAGTCACGATCTGGCTGAAGGAAAACCTCGTCCTGCCGGATTGGGACCGCGACGTCCTGATCGCGCGGCTGCGTCAGGAGTTCTACAAACAGGACCTGCCCGCCGAAGTCGAAGCCACACTTGAAAAACAGCGGGAAGCAGTTGCGGACCGGCAGCAGTTGCTGGATCCAGGATTCGAGATCAGTCGGTTCATTGTGTGGCCGCTTTATCCGGTGAAGCTGGCTGCGGGCGGAGAAGCCGAGTCGCTGGTTCTGGATGACTCTTTCCATCATCGCGAGCTGTTGCCGCTGAACCGCGAAAAACTGAAAGCGAAAGCTGAGGAATGGGATCATGACATCCCGGAAATCGACGGCACCGATTGGCGCGTCTGTGACTGGGTCGACGAGCGGAACACGTCCAGCGGGATCGACGGAACGGGCAGTCGCATTCGACTGGTCGGCCCCCAACCGGAATCAACTCCCGAATCTTTCTCGCCCGCCGAGTGGACTGAGTTGTCGGAATATCTGCCGTCGGGACAACCTCGACTGCTGCTGAGCAGTTTCACCGAACCTCAGTTGCCGGAACCACTCACTCGTTATCAGTGCCTGGTCAATGGAGTCCGCATCGTGCCTGGTTTTGTGCCGGGTGATGATGA
>JBLFXD010000139.1:0-10962 GCA_047611045.1 Planctomycetaceae bacterium
GCCATCTGGGCGGCTTGAGTGGAGTCTTCCAAACTGGGATCACTTGCTGGATCTGTTCCAGCCCCTGCTGCGGCGGCGGCCATTTGAGCTTGAGCGGTAGCGTCAACAAGGCTGGGATCTGACGCCGTCGCTGTCTCGCCTGCTCTGGCCTCCATTTGGGCTGCCATCAACGCGTCGCTTGTGGTTGGGTCACTGGCACCCCCACCTTCCTCGGCATGGCCTAAAGCGGTGTCACCGATTCCCGTGTCGCCAAATTCCTCACCGGAACCACCAGCTCCATTCATCTCGGCCATCATGGCATCCTGCGTGGATGGACCGTTCATTTCGGTGCCGGCGCCCATCATGGCAGAGTCGTTCATGGTCGCATCATTCATCGCCATGTCTGCCGGCGCTGCGCTCGCTGATGAATCCGACGTCGTCTGAGTCGTTTCGCTGGAAGCATCACCTCCGCCACCGCAGCCAGCGACCGCGAGTCCGATTCCAACAAAGCCAACCAGGAGAACCCGGCGTGTGAACGCCGTCATGCAGAGTGCAACGCGGCTATCAAAATTTCGGAGTGCCATGAGTTCAGCCCTGAATTCTGAATGAAGGGAGAGTCGCCATCGGCAGATGCCACTACAATCGGCGTCTTTCGTCGAACCACCGTACACTCGAAAATTGATTCTGTCACCCTGGAGCCGGGATTTCGCCGGCTGGATACCATGTCGAATCGTCAAACAATCGCTCAGAATCTGGGACAAATCCGCAACGACATCGAGGCGGCGTGCGCCCGCGCTGACCGTTCGCCAGGCAGCGTGCAGCTGGTCGCTGTCACGAAGTACGCCGATCTGGACTGGGTTCGCGACCTGATCGAACTGGGTGAAACGCAGCTGGGGGAAAGCCGCCCTCAGCAGATGTGCCAGCGTGTCGACGAGCTATCCGGCGACGTTCGCTGGCACATGATCGGGCATCTGCAACGGAACAAAGTCGACATGGTGATCCCGGCTGCGGAAGTCATCCACTCGGTCGACAGCCTGCGTCTGCTGCGAAAGATCGATTCATCAGCCGCGACGCTGGGCAAGCGGCAGCGAGTTCTGCTTGAGGTCAACGTGTCGGGCGAAGATTCGAAAGATGGGTTCTCGCCGGCGGACCTGAAATCGAACCAGGCAGAGATCCTTGATCTGCAGCACGTCGATATTCGCGGGCTGATGACGATGGCGCCGCACTCGGACGACAAAGAAACGACGCGGCCGTTCTTCAGACAGCTTCGCGAGTTGCGAGACGACCTTGCAGCGAATTCGGACGGTCGGCTGTCGTTGCCGGAACTTTCGATGGGCATGAGCGGAGACTTCGAAATCGCGATCGAAGAAGGCGCGACTTTAATTCGAATCGGAAGCCGAATCTTCGAAGGCCTTGAACGCGCCGAGTGAGTCGGAATCGAGTGTTCGAGAACCTCCACTCACGAAAAAGCCCGGCGACCACAATGTGGTGCCGGGCTTTGAAATTTCCGTTTGTAACGTCGCCAGTTTATCGCGAGACGACCTCATCGATTCTGCTGACGCGGAAGACTGGCTTGCCGAGTCGGTCGAGTTTGACGGCGTCAAACTTTCCGGACACGCGAACGACTGCGCCGTTGTGCCGAGGTTCAAGTTTCAGATCACTGACGAGTGAGATATCTCCGCCGAGTTGATCTGCCGCCGTCGGAGCATCGTCGTAGGTCAGGTGCCAGGCTCGGTCAGCGGCGACGTATTCAAGACGGCCCTGAAACCAGTTGTAGTTCGGGTCGTGATCAAACGAGCCACCAGTCGATGATTGGCCGGACGCCGTGACAACTCCACCTGCCGATTGATCGTTCGCTCCCGCGAGGACAATCGGTGACTGGAAGTCGAGTTCCGCGGGGGCTCCGAGTGAAACTTCCGGCGGACCGGAGGGAATTCCAAACCCAAACTGAGAGGTCTGCTGGCCGTCTGGCTTGGCTGCTGACGGATCCGGATCTCGAGGAAGCGGAACCGGCGAAGGTGACCCGCTGCTGGCACCGCGAGCCGTTGGATCCGGAGCCTGAATATTGCCGCCCGGTGCGAAGGTGGATGGTGCGCCCGTTGTTGAAGACGGGCTGCCCATCGCGTCGCCCGGCATCACGTAAGACGATTGCGGAATGCCTTGATGTTGCATGGGGGCTCCACCGTACGGTGGGTAGCCTCCCGGCGGATATCCACCGTACGGGGCGTAGCAACCAGATAGAATTAGCAGCCCGACTCCAGCGGCGAGCGAGCGATAAGCGTGTTTCAGATGCATGCTGCATTCCCTTGCTGAGCAGCGTCGTGCGGCTTCCGTCCCAACGTTCGCCGACGATGACGCAGCTCTGAGCCATTCACAACGTGGATTGTCCGCGTGAAAACAGCTCGATTCCCATGTCCCATGCGGGCCTGAATGGCCACGAGGCTCCCAGCCCCTCAGCGCAAGGGCGGGATTCTTGGGGAAACTCTGGATCCGTGTCCATACCGAAAATTAGCCGAAGTCTGGCTGACGATATCGCTATGTCGCTGGTTCGTCGGGGCCGTTGCCTGTCAGATTTCGCTGACGAAGCTGCACCGCGACCAGCCCGAGGATAATCACCGGCCCGATCCACCACCGCGGACCGAACACGACCGTCGCGTTGAAAACCATGAAAATGCAGGCGAGGTCCGTGCTTCGTCGGAGCCTGGACGGAACCTTGCTGGCAACTGTCCACAACATGGCGGCGTCGACCAGCCACAGAACCAGAAACGCGTAGTTAAAGTAGAGGCCGCCGCCCCAGTCGATGCCGGTCACTCGGGCTGTTTGCTCGGCGGTGTGCGCTAACGCGGCGGAATGACTCCAGCCATGCTCGAAGTGAAACGCGGTCAGAACATGAACGATCAGCAACAGGCAGGCCGCTGACCACGCCGCTCGCCACCGTCGAAAGTTCTGCTCTGTCGATTCACGATCCGAAACGGCAATCAGCACAGCGGCCGCGTAGAACGCGACACTCGCCCGAGCGAGCCACAGCGTCAGCGGATGAGCGGGATCTGCCATCAGTCTTCAGTCAGAACGAGACAAACACCGTAGGGGATGTCGAGCGCAGCGCTGGCGTACCATCAGCCTGTTTCTTGAAAGCCTGTTTTTGAAAATGGTACGCCGGCGCTGCGCTTGTCGGACCCTACTTCCTCGGACCGCTTACTACTCGTTGGCGCGGAAGTCGTAGCAGATCAGCCGCGGCCTGGTCTTGCTGAGCGGGTCGGGACTGTTCTGGTTGATGTAAACGAGCCCGCGGCTGATGACCGGCAGTGCCCACGTGTAGCGCCCAAAAAACGGTCGGCAGCGTGAAACTTCCTTGTAGCCGGCTGGGCTGAGGTCCAGCCACAGCAGATGGCCGAGTTCTCCCTGGCAAAGAAACCGACCATCGACAAGCAGCAGGTTTCCTCGCAGCGTGCTGAGTGTCAGCTTCTGCTTCCGGCCGTTGAGTTCGATCGTCTCCTCCCATTCCGGTTCCTCACGCCAGACGACCGTCCCCGTCTTCAGGTTGACACAAACCAGCGACGCGTCTGGCTCGTTACGCCCGTCGAACGCGTACAGGTGCCCGTCTTTGACGACCGGAGTGTTCCAGTGGATCCCCAGCATGTCGTCTGCCGAGTTCTTTTCCCGGTCACCCATCGTCCATTCAACCGACGACGTGAAATCAGGTTTGACATTCAGCAGCGCACTGCCCTGGCGGTAGGTCGCTGAGATGAAAACCTGATTTCCGATCGCGACTGGGCACGACGCATTGACGGATTCGTACTTGGTGCTTCGCCAGGGGAATTCGAAGTCGACTTTTCCATTGGCTGGATCCAGCGAAATTAACCCGCCGATCGAAGGTTCGCTGTCGCCGCCAGCAAAGACGAGCACCCGTCGCTTCCCGTGAAACGTCGCTGGAATCGGCGAGGCGTAGCTCGGTCCCCAGTTGTTCTTCCCCGCTGTCCAGACAAGCTTGCCGGTCGTCTTACTGAAGGCAGCGACGCATGGTCCCTTTTGCCCGCCGACGTTGATGATCAGGTTGCCGTTCTGCAGCAGCGGGGTTCCGACGGTTCCGAAGAAGTCCTGTTTGACGTCGAAATCGGTATTGATGTTCCGCTGCCAGACGACTCGGCCGGTCGTCAGTTCGAAGCAAATGAGACTTCCTTCAACGCCGAGCAGGTAGACACGGTCGTTGTCAATGAGCGGACTGGCTCGCGGACCGTCGCTGTAGCCGTACCGGTCCGCGTAAGTGGTGTCGTAACGGTGCTCCCAATACTTGTCGCCGGTCTGAGGGTGCAGACACTCGACGACTACTTCGTCCCGGATTCGATGCACGTAGACAAGGTGCTCACCCTGGATCGATGGCGACGAGTAGCCGTTCCCGGTTTCCATCTCCCAAACGATCTTCGGCCCGGCTGCCGGGAAAGTTTTGATCAGCTTCGTCTCGGTCGAGACTCCGTTGTGAGTCGGTCCGAGAAACGTCTTCCAGTCGTGAGTGACGGCTCCTTTCGGAAGCGGTTTCGGTGCTCCGTGAAAAGTCACCCGCTCGTTCTTCTGCGCCTTCGCTGCGGCCCTTGGAGCGAGCTTCGCGACTTTCGGCGGATTTGGGTCGGCGGCGTCCGCCCCGACAGCCTGCGGGATTGGGGCCAGCAACGCCGCGTAAACTGAAACCGCTGAGAGAACACGTCGCATGAGTCGCTCCGTAGCAAAGTTCGTCCGAGTGCGTGCTTCCTCGTGAAGCACTGTTCGCCTGAAATTGTGGAGGCTGATTGAAACGGTGCCGCGCGAACATTGCAACTCCGGCTCCGGCAGCGAGATTCGCGATGAAAGCGTCGATGGCTACGAATTCCTGAACAGGCCCCTAGAATACCGGCCACGCTAACACTGGCTGGTGAATCACCGCCTGCAAACTTCAAGCGATGCCGCGTTCGGCTTCGCAAACGGCTGACTCAAACAGACACAAACCCAGGAGGAACGCACGATGGCTTACTCACTTCCCGACCTGCCGTACGCTCACGACGCGCTGGAGCCGCACGTCGACGCTCGCACGATGGAAATTCACCACGGCAAGCACCACAACGCGTACGTCGCGAAGGTTAACGCCGCGACCGAGGGACTGGACGTTCCCGACTGCATCGGCGCGTTGATCAGCGATCTTTCACAGGTTCCTGAAGACAAGCGTGGAGCAGTCCGAAACAACGGCGGCGGACACGCTAACCACTCGCTCTTCTGGAAAGTCATGAGCCCAGACGGCGGCGGAGCACCTTCTGGCGATCTGGCCGCAGCCATCGACAGCGACCTTGGCGGGTTCGACGCGTTCAAAGATGCATTTTCGAATGCAGCAGCCACTCGCTTCGGCAGCGGCTGGGCATGGCTCTACGTCACCGCTGATGGCAAGCTGGCTGTTGGCTCAACGGCCAACCAGGACAGCCCGCTGATGGGCGAAGCTGTAGCTGGAATCGGCGGCAAGCCAATCCTGGGCCTCGACGTCTGGGAACACGCTTACTACCTGAACTACCAGAACCGACGTCCCGACTACGTTGCCGCGTTCTTTAACGTGGTCAACTGGGACGAAGTCGCTCGCCGATACACAGACGCCAAATAGACTGCATCGACGACGATCATTGAAATAGTGAGAGAGGCCCGGCACTTCGGTGTGCCGGGCCTCGTGTTTTTGATAGAGCTGTTCCGATCACTGTGTCGCCTGGAGAGCCACCACAGACCTCCCAATGTACGACATCGATCTGCTGACGAACCGAGTTTCCCGAGCATGCGGCATCGCCCTGTTCGTCGCTATCCGTTCAGAACGAACGGCAAAACCATCAACGCTGGCCCTGAAGATGATTGACCGCGTTATATGTCGGTTTTGTTGTCGCCTCGGTTTGTGGCCGTGCACCTGTGGAATGGGCACGATTTAAGTTCCCGACTTCCGACCAAGTCATGCCCGCGCAGGCGGGCACCCAGTTTTTTGCCATCCGCTGTGAGATTCGCTGGGTTCCCGCCTGCGCGGGAATGACTGAAACTGATCATCTGTGGTTCAAGTCGGGAAGTTACTTCGGGACGATGTCCGATGGTGTCGAATCAGCGTCTCAGGTTCGGGGTCGTTCGTGTTCGGTTTCCGCGATGTTGACTGGCCAGCGCTTGTCGCCGCTCTGTGGTTTGCAGTTATTTTGTCGTTGCCGGGCGACTGATTCTCGTCGTCGCTGCTGTTGCCTGGAAGGCCTTGCTGATACGCTCGTCCGAGCACACCAGAACAGGAGATTTCGTGACAGATATCGACTCCAACGCTCTGTTGAATCAGCTCGCACGTTACACGGCCAGTGGTGCACTGACTTCGCAATACTCGCTTCCGATTCTTGGCCGGCTGGCGGACGAGACGACTCCGCCGCTCGACGGGGAGCAGTTGATCGAGGCGTTGCTCGCGCACGGCGACCCGGCTATCGCGGCGATGGCTCCGCGGGTGGCTGCGGCAAGGCAATCGGAAGCGGCGAAGCTTCACGCGGCTCGTCGAGACAAACGTCTTTCGTCGACTCAGACCGTGGAAGAGGAGTTTCCGTTACTCGCTGATTTGCCACTTGATGTGCGACTCGGGTGGGAGACTCTTGCGCTAACGCTGAAACAACTGGCCGGAACGCTGTCTTTGGCGAAGGATGTCCGATTCGCCGCCGAACGCCGGATCAATGCTCCTCAGACCGCGGCACGGCTGGACGAGAAGCTTCGATCTTCGTTGGGTGATTCTGGCGAGGCGATCTTTCCGCAAGATCGACGGTTCGTCCGCGCGATGATCAACCGGTCGAGGCAACACTGCTCGGGCGATGCCTCCGTGGTGGCCGTTCTGGATCGTCTTGAAACGACTTTGGCGGAGCGAGAGCAGGCAGGCAAAGCGGCTGTCAAAGAAGCCGTCGATCGCCTGCCGGAGCCGATTCCTGCCGAGCTGGATGTCGAAGACGTGCTGGCGGAACTGCTGCATCGGCATCGTGAATCTTCGAGCGAAGACGGTCATCGATGGCTCGACTCGCTTTGTGCATGGCCGCGGGTGAATGTCGCTGATCGACTGAACGAGGCGTTGCTGGAACACGCGGACCGCGATCGAGCGTCGCTGATCTTCACGCTTCGAGCGGGTGCCCGAAATATTTCGGGATGGTCCGGTTGGAGAAACTGGCTGACGCAAAGCGGGCGAGTCCTGGAACGTCAGCAGAAGGAACTGGCACAGCTCGTCCAGCAGCGACCGTTGGAGTTGCTCGCTCTGTGGTGCCGCCAGAATTCAGATGCTGACACCGTCGCCGTGCTCGAAGGCTGGTGCCAGGCAAACGTGCCAGCCGTTGATGCTGACCGCTTCGCCGAACGCTGGGAAGATCTCATTCCCGACGAAGAGTTAAGCGGCCTGTTCGGTGGCGAGTTCCTCACCGAGGACGACTATCTTCCTGACGCTCCCACAGACGAACCGTTCGTGCATTCGGTTCCGGGGTCTGTTTCAACGGCGGCAGCCTCGTCCGTCGAGACGGAGCATGTCGAGTTGGAACAGGTCGTCGCAGCGTCTCTTCGCTCTGAGGAACCAACGCGCGCTTCGCAAACATCGCCGCCGGCAACGGTTCCTGTCACGCGCGTTGCGCCGGCCAAACCCGCGCCGCCGAAGTTGCCGCCACCGCCGTCGGTTTGGCGAGACCACGTTCAGCCATTCTTTGTCGAGAATTGGTACATGGTGGCCGGCGTGCTGATGGTCATCGCCGGAAGTTCGCTGCTGGCATGGTACACGTGGGACAAACACTGGGCGGTTCGATACACGATCATGCCGACTCTGCTGGCGGGATTTACGTGGGCTCTCGGCACGATGGGCACGTGGGTCGAACGCCAGGATAAAGAGTTCGAAGGAACGGCGGCGATCCTCCGAGGAGCGGCCACCGGGCTGCTGCCGATCAACTTTATGGCCGTCGCCCTTTTGTCGAACGATCAGCAGGTTGAGCAGAAACTCCTCGTGGTTCCGCTATTGGGAGTGGTCTATCTGTCCTTCGGTGCGTGGGGGCTGAAGACGTGGTGCGGGCGGATTCACGAATCGCTGACATGGCTGCTTGGAGGAACGCTTTTATTACTCAACAGTCTGGTGATGCTTGGGCCACTGGCTCAGACATTCGCAGGCGTTGGCGGCGAACAACTCAACGTCATCATGGGCGTGGGTTTTCATTTGGGATTCGTCGTACTGGCTGCGTCGGTGATCCGGTTCTCGGGCAGCGTGCTGACTGTTGAAATGGCAGAGGGAAAACGCATTCCGTGGTTCTTCGGGGCGACGCTGGTCGTCACGTTCGTCCAAGTTTTTGGGTGGGTGCATGGCTACTTGAAACACTTGCCCCACGTCTGGACTTACGCGCCGATGATTATCGCGACCGGTTGGCTGGTCCTGCTGATGGAACGCCGCGCGCGAGTTCTGACCAGTCGGCAGTCACAACTTGGCGGCGAATCTTTCCTCGGCTTCGCGCTGATTCTGCTCGGGACGTTGATGGGAGCAACTCATCCGGAAATCCGCGTGCTGTCATTCGCAATGGCCGGCACGGTGTGGATTTATCAGTCGCTCGGTCGTCAGTCGAAAGTCCACGAATGGATCGGGCTGACGATTCTGATGCTGTCAGTGGCCTCCGTCGGGATGCTCGATCAGTTTCCGAAAGAGTGGTTGCCGGCGTTGGGACTGGCCGCTGCGGCTGTGCTGGGCGGCTTGCATCACGGCTTTCGACTTCGCAAGTTCGAATCGATCAGTCAGTCGGCGATTGGCATGCAGGTGACGGTGCTGATGCTCACGGCGATCGTCGCCACACTGTGTCAGTGGCGATTTCACACGCCGCCGATTCACACCGGACAATGTTTACTGATCATCGTTACCTGGTTCTTCTGGCGAGCGTTTCGGGACAACGAACTGCGGTGGGTGCACTCGGCAATGTCGGTCCTGGCGTTGTCTCTGCTGTACCTTGGCTGCGTCGACATGGAAGGTCTCAGCCTGGAAGGCAACACGCTGGTCTTCGGGCTGTCGGTGCTGTCGCTTCTGTGGATGGCAGCGCTGGCAGTTACTCGTTCGGAGCTGCTTTTGCGGGCACGGTCGACGGTGCTTTGGGTTTACGGCGCGATGGCCGTGGCCGGCATGCTGTTGCGAGTCGTCGTCGAGCATGACGCCGTCGCTGGAGCGGACTGGCTGCACGCCTGGATGGATTATCTCGGCCCGTTGCTGATGGCGGTCGTGCTGGTTGCGGCGACGTATTTCTCGAGATCACTCATCCCGGCGATGATGGCGATGATCATCGTGATCATCCTGTTTCCCGAACTGCGAGCCAACTTCCGGTTAACGTTCGAGCGGTTCAGCTGGGGCACCGGCCTGGGAAGCGCGATGAGCGCTCTCGGCCTGCTGGTTGCGTCCTTCCCTCTGCGAGGTGCCTCGTTCCTGAAGAATCTTCCGGAAGGCGACCGATTCTTCGACCGCACGCCGTTCCCAATTCGACGTTACGACCACACGCTGTTTACGTGGCCGCTGGTCGCGTCGGCTTTGTTCCTGATCACCCGGGTCGATACCTGGGTGCTGTTGAAAAATCTGTTCGATGATGGCGTCGGTCTGAAAACGTCGATCGCCATCGGCGTGACGTCAGTTTGCTGGACGCTCACCGCGGTCTACGCTCGCGAGTACCGCCAGTCGGTCGCGGGCACGTATCTGGGCGGCCTGTTTCTGTTGATCAGCCTGCTGTGCGGACACTGGCACTTGTCCGACGATCCTCACTGGTACGGCCCCGTGCTGATTGCCGGGATTACGTTGCAGGTTCTGCTGGCCGCGTACTCAACTCAGAAAACACGCTTTGAATGGGTCGAGCCGATTCTGGCTGATCCGACGCGGTCACTATTGAGCGGCGGCAGCGTGATCGTCAGTGCGTTGTGCATGTTGTCGCTGCTGGCCGGTACGAACGTCGCCACACTGCTGCCATTGCTGGCGTTCACCGCGGCTCAACTGGTCTGGCACGGGCTGCGAACCAGGCAGCACTCGTTCGGCGGGATGCTGTTCTTTCTGATCTGGCTGACGATGCTTGCGTGGGCCGCGCCGGGCGACAGAACGCTGCTACTGAGAGTCGAGTTGGAGAATTCGTTCTGGCCGACGGTCGGTCTGTTGCTGGGCACTCAGGGAATTCTGTTGTGCCTGGAACAGCGACGCGAACTTTACGAACGCCTGTCACCGTTGCTGCTGCCGTTCCATCTGTTGGGCAGCCTGTTTGTCGTGGCCATCGCGATGGCATCGATGGTTGATTCACTTGCTGGCAGTTCAATGTCGGCAGGGCAGTTGGCCTTTGTCATCGGTGCGGTTGTCCTGACGGCGAGGGCTCACCATTCAGCGTTGCTGGGATTGTTCGCGCTGCTGCTGAGTTACCTGTTGATCGCGCACGCCGAGCTGCGCGACGCAAGCGGAATAGCAGCCATCGTCGACCGGATTCAGCTACTGGCAATGCCGTGGCGACTAAGCTTGCTGGCCTTGTCAATGGCTCTGATCGGCCATACCGGCCGACTGTTGAGCGTTCGTCGCCCGGCAGTCGTCCAGGGAGCTTTCTCGTTAAGTTTCTTCCGCGCGGCCAACGTCGCCTGGATCTTCATCCCGGCCATCGCGTTCGCAGTCCTCGCGACAATTTATCACACCGTCAGTGGCGAACTGCGAGAACAGTCAGTGCAACTGGTCACCCCGTTTGTCGCCGCCGCAACGCTGGCCGTCATCGGCTGGTCATGGCAGCGCAGCCTGTTTTACGCGATCGGGACTCCGCTGCTGACGCTCGGCAACATCCACATCATCCGCGTGTTTGGCGGCGATTATTTACGAGGGCAAGGACTGTCGGAAATTCATCTGGTCTGCCTGGGCCTTGCGGGAAGCCTGCTTGAAGCAACGTTGATCCGACGGCTCGTGCAGCGCAAAACGATCACCGCCTACGTCAATCGAGCAAGCCTGGTGCTGGC
>JBLFXD010000140.1:0-10924 GCA_047611045.1 Planctomycetaceae bacterium
CCAAAAATCGCCAGTTAAAACATTTTCAACAGCCCAGGCCTAGGCAGGGACGGACCTTAATCGCTGGAAACGTGATGTTCCGATCGCGTTCAGCACTTCACGCTGCTCGTCGGTGGTAGTACTTCAACAGGCCACCGAGCCGTTCACGGCATTCGATGTGGCCGGCATAGCACCGACTTCGTTCCCGGGTTCGATCAATCCGTTGGCCGTGAACTCGCTTGCAAGCAGTTCTCTCGCCGTCAAAGAGGGAAAACTGCAATCTGTCGATGGCCTGACCTGGAAGAACCCTGGCTTTGTGGCGTCAGACGAACAACCCGTTGTCTGTGTGACGCGGGATGATGCACTGAAATTCTGCAGCTGGCTGAGCAAGCAGGAAGACCGACAGTATTCCCTGCCGACCGAAGCTCAATGGGAGTTTGCCTGCCGAGGCGGAACAATCCAGTCCCGTTTCTGGGGTGATGCCTTTGCGAAGGGGGCTGACTACTGTGTTTCGAGCACGCTCAAAGCGGACCTGGCGGCGCCGCAGCCAGTGGGCAGTTGCCAGCCAAATCCACTGGGCCTGTTCGACATGCTCGGAAACGTCCACGAGCTGTGTCTAAGTCAATACGGAGAATACCCTCCCTGCTCGTGGAAAACCCGGTGCATAACGGTGCTGGCAGTCGAGGTTGCGTCCGAGGTGGATCATGGCTCAGCGTACCCGTCGAACTGCGAGCCGCATCACGTGGCTTCGCCCCATTCGACGAAGCACGAGCCGACATGGGCTTCCGAGTGGTCTGCAGGCCCAATTGATCCAAACTGCAGCATCCGGATCGTCGAATTGAAACACATATCGGTGATTCATT
The DNA here is from genome assembly GCA_047611045.1 of Planctomycetaceae bacterium. Classification (GTDB taxonomy): domain Bacteria; phylum Planctomycetota; class Planctomycetia; order Planctomycetales; family Planctomycetaceae; genus JABMPE01. The sequence goes on from JBLFXD010000140.1 coordinate 843, forward strand.
TATCGATTCACTTCATCGCCGCACTGGCGACTTCAATCGGTTCGTATTGATCTTTCAGTCGTTCCAGAGCGTCGGCGGGGTTCATGTTGAAGAGGGCTCGGCCGCCCGTTCCCCAGCTTCCGTCTTTGTAATGGAAGAGGGCCGCCGCATCGCGAACCGTGCTGACGGCCGCGACGTCTTCCATGTCGCCGCCTTCGACTGCTTCGAAGCGGATCTCGACGGCGGCGAAGGCGGTCAGTAATCCACTTTCGACTTCTCGGCCGAACGTGACTCGGTTCTGCCAGTCACAATCGAGCCAGCGCAAGTCGCGAGGTTTTCCGAGGCGGCTGGCGATGTCGAAGAATTTTGCTTCGAGTTGCTCGCGTTGCGTTCGGAAATTCTGGATTGCGGTTTCTGCCTCGCGCTTCTGCAGAGCCTTCAGCAATGGCTGTCCGACAACAAGAATCAGAACGACGGCGGCAACGAGAATTCCGATGGCGATAAAAAAGTAAGTCATAGTTAGTCGCTGCTGGTTAGAGGTCCGCTTCGTCGAGAGCTTCGATAAACGGGAGGTGGCGATAGTCGTCGTCGTAGTCCAATCCGTAACCAACGACGAATGCGTCGGGGATTTTGAAACCGAAAAAGTCTGGTTTCATTTCGACTTCCGATTTGCCTTCTTTCACGAGAAGTGCAACAGTTCGAATGCTGGCTGGTTCGCGGCGCTGAAGTGCTGTAACCAGTTTCTCCATCGTGTTTCCGGTGTCGAAAATGTCATCGAGAATCAGGACATCGCGACCTCGAATATCCGGCAGCAGTCCCAACTCGACAGTCAATTCTCCCGGTTGAGTCGTCGCTCCTCGATAACTGGACGCCTGAACGACTCCGATGCGATGCGGCACGTCGATGGCTCGGACAAGGTCCGCCATGAACAACATGCACCCGGTGAGAGCACCGATCACCGTCAGATCTTTGCCCCGATAAAGGTTAGAGATCTCGGTTCCCAGCGCGTGAACACGCTGCTGGATTTCATGCTGTTCGATCAGACGACGCATCACACTCGTTCTTTGAAACTGGCCAGAAACGTGAAGCGGGAAAGAATACCCGGAATACAGACTCGAATCATCCACGCCGGCAGAGCGGCGTTGCTTACACCGTTTTGCAGGGTTCGTTAATCTCCGTGCCTCAAGTCTCGCGGGCTGATTCCGCCAGACAATCATTCGGCCATGAGTACCCACGATGCAAATTGCTGACGTCTATCGAGACCTGCCCTTCGGACTGTCTATCGAGATCTTTCCGCCCAAAACTCCGGCGGGTGATGAGGCGCTGTTTGCGACGCTGGAACGGGCTTCTCACTGGAATCCAGCGTTCATTTCCTGCACCTACGGAGCGGGCGGCAGCACTCGAAACCGCACGATCGATCTGTGCGCGAAGATTCAGAACGACTTCGACATCTCGGCAACGGCGCATTTTACGTGCGTTGGTTCAACGCACGCCGAACTTCTGCAGTGGCTCGAGGATGCTCACTCGCGCGGCATCAGCAATATTATGGCGCTGCGAGGCGATCCGCCGGCGGGTGAAGAACAGTTCGTTCCAGCTGAAGGCGGACTTAAATACGCGAATGAACTGGTCACGCTGATTCGAGAGAACTTTCCAGACTTCGGCATCGGCGTCGCGGGATACCCGGAGAAACACCCAGAAGCCCGCAATCTGGAGGTCGACCTTCACAACCTGCAGCGCAAAGTCGAAGCCGGAGCCGACGCAGTCTTCACGCAACTCTTCTATGATAACGACAGCTTTCTGCGATTCCGCGAAGACTGCGAAGAGGTCGGCATCGAGGAGCCGATCGTCCCCGGCATCATGCCGATTACCGAGTTCGCCAGAATCAAACGCATCACCTCGATGTGCGGCGCCGAAATTCCTCCCGAGCTATTCTCAAAGCTCGAAGCAGCGCAGGACAACAAGGAAGCGCAATTCGAAATCGGTGTCGAGTTTGCCATCAAACAATGCCAGAACCTGATCTACGAAGGCGTGCCGGGAATTCACTTTTACGTGCTGAACCGAATGGACGCCTGCGACCGCATCCTCGAAAGCCTCGACCTGCCGACCGAATCCTGACCGGCCAGGTCTGGCCATTGGGCAATGCAACGCGCTACGGACAGCTTGTGGTTTTGCGTAGGGTGTGACCAGCGGGCCGAACGGAACTCGCGGTGTGCCGGTGCGGAGATCCGTGAGCAATCCCGACGGCAACAAACTCCAACAGTTGCCCGCGCCGGCACACCGGCCGTTTGATTCGCTCCGCTGGTCACACCCTACGAAGAACTCACAACCGCGGAACGTTGCCCGCGTCGTTCGCCGGCCAGTGCTTAAAGCCGACTAACTGGTTACCGGATCGAACGATGCAGCGGTCTGCCTCGATGCTGACGTCGTTGTCGCTGAGTTCCGAGTCGAATCGGAGTCGTTGAACGATTTCGCCGTTCGATAGATCGAGAATCACGATTGCTGCCGCCGTTGATTCGGGAGTCTTCGTCTCGCCCTCCGGAGAGGATTGAACACAGATCAGCGCGCCGTCCGATTGTCGAATTCTCCATTGTCCGGGACCGAGATAACGCTCCCATTTGCTGCTGCCGTCTTCGCCCGAGAATGCTCTGACAATCCGGTCTGAAGCGACGAAAATCGTTTCCGAAGTCAACACAGCCATTGCCCCAACACTTCCGATCGGAGTCGTGCTGATCGGACGGCGCCACAAGGGATTTCCCGTCTCAATGTCGATTCGCGTTGCAAACTGGCGACCCTCGATGACGACCATCGTGGTGCCCGCAGTCAGGATTTCTGGAAGACCATGAGTCGTCCCGGACGCTTTGTACTTCCACTGGACTCCGAGTTCGGCCAGCTGAGTCGTTCGGATCTGATTGTCGGAATCCAGTCCAACAATACCGGTTCGAGAGCCGCCGTGGTTTGTCGAAAGCTTGATCAGTGCGGCGGGAGAAAATGGCAATGAGCCTCGACGAAGCAACCGTCCATCGTGCAGATCGATCAAACCGAAATCCTGTGATCCCGCCGGCCGAAACAACAGCCGATCTGGTCCGATCGTCCAGTCCGCCGGGAATCGGTCGGCCGCTGGCTTTGAGACAGACCGGCCGTCGGGCGGCCAGCTCCAAACTTTGCTGCCGTCTCGAGCGTCCAGTTCAGCAACCATCGATTCGGTAATCACAAGAAATCGTTGGTCTCCGTCGCCGTTTCGAATATCGAATCGCCCGGAATCGCCGGCTCGGAAAACCCGCCGCCAGACGAGGCGACCATCGTGTCGATTTCTCGCGACAATCGATGCCGAACTGACAAACGCCATCACGTCACCCGCGACTGCAACTTGATTCACGGTTTCGGCGATGTTGACGGACCAGCGAACCTGCCCGGAATCGTGATCGATTAACTGCAACTGCCCCGCGTTAGTGACAACGGGCTCGGACAGGCGACTCACGGACGTCACCTCCGGAAACCAAACGTGGGAGTTATTAGGCAGGGTTGTTTGCCAGGCACGCCGCGCCGGCCACAGGTCTCGGTTATTCGCCTTTCTCGAAGTTGCTGTGAGTGGCACATTTTCCACCACTGCCTCGTTCGATGTGGCCGCTTGCGAGACCTGAATGAGATTGCTGCTCAAACGCGCGGCTATGAGTTGAAGGTTATTCTTCGACACCGAATGACTGGGAGATCGCTCGCGCCGTCGACTGGCGGTTCCCGGCGGCAATTCGAGTTTCGGCTGGGCTTTGAGTTCGGTCGTCGGCTTTCGATTCTCACCGTCATTCATCGACCCCAGCGCGACGAGGCCGTCGGGCTGAGCGATCAGCAGCTTACCGTCGGCGATGACCAGATTCCCGCCAGACTGCCGAAAGTCTTCTCGTAGTCGAATTCTGCCGACGACGATTCCGCGGCGGTGATCGATGCGCAGGATCTCGTCGCGAGTCGGCCAGTAGAGAAAGTCGTGAGACAACGCCGGGCGGCCGTAGCCTCGTCCAGCCGGATCGGCGAAGCCGATGCGTTGCGGCCACGCGGATGCTCCGGTGCTCGCATCGACTGCCCAGATCGACTGCCCGCTTAGAATCAGCCGTCCGTCGATCACGCCAACGATGTGCAGAATCCGGTCGGGGTATTGTTGCCGCCAGACGGGGTGACCAGTCGCCGCGTCGAGAGCGTAAATCAGGTTTGAATCATTCGGAGCGGCGTAAACGATGCCTCGATGAAACACGCACGGCGCCAATCCGTGTCGACGAGGGTCGCTGAGTTCATGCGGAGTGTTCTTGCCGTCGGATTGGTAGGTGACAACCCATTGAATCCGCCCGGTGGCCGCGTCGAGAGCCGCCACAGCGCCGGTGCCCGTCGTGAGAAAGAGTCGTCCATCGCCGAGCGTCAGCAGGTTCTGCCCGATCAGGTTGAAGCGGTCGCCGGCGGTTTTGAGACTCGCGCAGACTTTCCGTTTCCAAAGCAACCGGCTGGAGTTTGCATCGAAGCACGCGACAACCGTTTCGTCTTCCGGGAAGCCTCGCCGGGCACTCACGTAAACCCGCCCGTCGGAAACAAGCGGCGTTCCTTCGAAGCTCCACGACGTCGCTTCAGGAGATTCGGCGTCCGGGTCGAGCACGTCTGACGTCACATGAAAGGCCAGTTCACCCTCTCGCTGTGCGACGTCGAGGCCGATGATTTCCGAAAATGAGTTCCCTTCATTCCGCGATCGCCGTATGACGGGTGGACCCATCCGGGCATAAAGCCGGCCTTCGCTCAAACACAACGCGTACCATGCCAGACCAGCCGGAGGGAGATGCGGAGTCACCGGGCGTTCGAGAATGTTGCTGTAAATACTGCCGTCGTCGTTGTCGTCGATCGCCCATTTCGCGCGACCAGTGGCGAGGTCAAAAGCGAAAACGGAATCAGCACCGCAGACAAACACGACACCCTGGTCGACCAGTGGGAAGTACGGCGGCGGTGCCTCCGTTTTCAAAGCAGTTCGAGACGTCGGTCCCTGGAAGCGATTTCGAGGAATGCTTTGCCGCCAGATCATTTCCCGAGTTTGCGGCGTTGCACCGGGCAGGCCGCTGCGGCTGAGTTGTCCACCGGGAGCTGTCGCCGCGTTGGCAAGCGCTTCAACGTCGTTCCAACTGGACGTTTCCCGTGTGACGTCGGCAAGGATGTCGACCAGCTTTCCCGTGCGACCGGCCAGTGTTCCCGTTGCGTCAGGAAATTTCGTTCGACATACAGCCAGTTCGCTGTCCGCGCGGGCCGCATCGCCTTCGAAGATCGAGCATAAAACTAACCTCGCCAGAACCTCTTCTTTCGTCGGAGACGGGTCAGGATACGTCAGGTAAATCGCCGGCGCCATGACTGCTGGACTATCCGGCGCCGGCGCGTCTGAATCAGCCTGGGCACGGACGACAGACGGAACGAGCAATGACCAGTACTGCCGTGCGAGAGCGTACTGACCTCGTTCGAATGCCAACTCGCCCGACAGCCACAAAGCCTCGTCACCAAACGAGCTGTTGAAGGCATCATCGATGACGCGAAGCAGCAAGGTTTCATCAAGAGCTGACTGCCCCGCTTCGAACCATTCCCTGGCCTGAGCATCGACGCGGTCGCGGTAAGCCTGCAGGCCAGCATCGGGGAACTGTGAAATCAGCAGGTGGCAATAGTCACCGGTGTTGGAATATCGGCCGACTTCGACGGGAACCAGCGTGTCGTCGCTGGAATCGATCAGCTCCTGCAGAATCGAAACGGCCGGTTCCCACTGACCTTCGATGATGTGCTCGCGAGCGGTTTCCAGTGTCTTGACGACTTGCGTTTCAACGTCGACCGAAACGGCTTCGCGAAACGCGATCGGTCTGTCCTGGGCGGCCACGGGAAGCGAGTAGAGCAGGCCGCACAGGCAATAGAGAATCAGCGTGTTGAACGCTTGCCGTTGCAGCGGTGGTTGGTTCAATCGACTTGCCAACTCAGGTCTTCTCACGAAGTTGCGTTCCAATCCAGAACACGGCGAAACCGATCACCACACAGGCCGGCATAACGATCAAAGGGAAGCCGAAATCCAATTGCCAAAGTATAACCATTGGCATCAATGCCAATGCGCAGATTTGAAGAAAGATGCCAAGATGATGGAGCATTGCGACAAGTTCCGCAGGAAAATCGTAAGGCCTCGTCCGCTTTGAACAGTTCAAACGGGCCGTATCGTGGACCAAGGCGCAATTCTTCGCCAGCATCAGGTTGAGAAAAATGCTCGGTAACGCACTCGAAATCGTTCACACGCCGAGAGAACGTAATTCGTCAGGGCGTAGGGTGTGACAAGCGGACCGAACGTCGATCGCGGTGTGCCGGCGTGGAGATCTGCGAGCTACATAACCAGTAACAGACTTCAACAGTGGTCCGCGCCGGCACACCGTGTTTTCGATTCGCTCCACTTGTCACACCCTACGAAAAGCCGCGAACGTGGAGCTCAGGAATAAGGCGAATTCTTCGTGCTAATTGTTTCGAAGTTGTTTCTCGAAGAATCGTTCCACAAGTTTGATACGAGCGTCATCGTAGAATTTCGGACCGCCGTGAGCACCGCCGTGGATGACTTCGAGTCTGACCGGTAAACCGAATTCTTTGTAGTGACCGTGAAGTTCGTGCGACTGGTTGATCGGAACCTGCGGATCCTGGTCACCGTGGATTATCAACAGCGGCGGATCGTTCTTGTCGACGTGGAAAACCGGGCTGGCGAGTTTTGCCAGCGCGGGATTCTCTTCCGGTTGCGAGCCGAGCAGAAGTTGCAGTGCTGGGACGCGAACACTCAGCCCGTGCGGTGTCGACTGTTTGAGGATCGTCAGGAAGTTCGTCGGCCCGTAGTAGTCAACGATCGCGTGCACCGACGACGATTGATCAAGGTACTCGCCGACCGTTCCTTCGAGTTTCGGATGCCCGTTCGTGACGCCGATTTCCGCAACAAGATGCCCGCCCGCCGACGATCCGGCGATGCCGATCCTGGACGCGTCATAGCCGTATTGTTTTGCCTTGGCTCGGAGAAAACGAATCGCGGCTTTACAGTCGTGAACCTGAGCGGGGAACTTTGCGACCGGCGAAAGTCGATAGTCCACACTGGCAATCGCGAATCCGCGTCTCACGAGTTCGCCGAGCGGCATTCCGTCTTTTGAACCAGCTCGCCAAGCTCCGCCGTGAACCCAGACGACCAGCTGCGGAGACGTCGCCCCGACCGGTCGATAAAGATCGAGCTTCAGCGAGTGGCCGTCGACTTTCGCGAACTCGATGTCGCGCGAGACCTGAATCTCGAATCGATCTTCAGCGCTGACAGAGGACGATGCGGCAATCGTTAGAGACAAAACGAAGAGCTTCCACAGGCAACGTCTCATGGCGCGGCTCCTGTCGAACGAAAATCCCGAGAATGTGTTACGAAGATCGTCGAACTCGTTTTCGATCCGTTTCGCGAAGCAGGATTTTCCTGAGGCGCATCGCTTTCGGAGTGATCTCAACGTACTCGTCGTTTTCGATGTACTCCAGCGCGGCTTCCAGAGACATGTCGCGCGGCGGTTTCAGAATGATGTTTTCGTCGGTGCTGCTGGTCCGGATGTTCGTCAGGTTTTTCGCTTTGATCGGGTTAACGACCATGTCGTTGTCGCGAGAGTTCTCGCCAACGATCATCCCTTCGTAAACGTCGTCACCAGGAGCGACAAACATTTCCGATCGGTCCTGCAGCTTGAACAGTGCAAAGCCAACCACACGGCCATCTTCCTGTGAAACCAGTACTCCGTTGGCGCGTTTCTGAATCTCACCTTCGACGCGTTTGTAGGCATCGAAGCGGTGATGGATGATGGCCTGACCTTTGGTGGCATTAAGCAACCGGGTTCTCAGGCCGATCAATCCTCGAGCCGGGATCGAGAATTCAAGATGCGTCATGCCGGAATCACCGGCTGTCATCTCTAGAATCATGCCCTTGCGCGAACAGGTCTGTTCTACGACCGAACCGACTTCCTCGGCAGGAACGTCAACTTCGAGCAGTTCGAACGGCTCGTGCCACTTGCCGTCGATTTCCCTGCGAATGACTTCCGGCTTGCCGACACACAATTCGTAGCCTTCGCGACGCATTGATTCGATGAGAACGGACAGGTGCAGGATTCCTCGACCGGACACTTTGAACTTGTCCTTGTCTTCGGTTTCTTCAACACGCAGCGCCACGTTGGATTCCAGTTCCCGCATCAGCCGCTCGCGGATGTGCCGAGTCGTGACAAACTTGCCTTCGCGACCAGCCAGTGGCCCGTCGTTGATGGTAAAAGTCATCGAAAGCGTTGGCTTGTCGACTTCAATTCGAGGGAGCGCAATCGGGTTGTCCACGCAGGCGATGGTGTCACCAATGTCCGGATCGGGCAGACCGATCAGGGCGACGATGTCTCCCGCCTTTGCTTCCGTTGCGTCAATTCGGCCAAGTTTATCAAACACTTGGAGGTTGGTGAGTTTTGAATTGACGACCGAGCCATCGGCCCGCAGCAAAGCGATACGGTCTCCGGGATGAAGCATTCCACTGCTCAGCCGTCCGACAGCGATCCGACCAAGATACTGTGAGTATTCCAGAGTCGTGACCATCATCTGAACGGGATCGTCTGGTTTGACGAGCGGTCCAGGAATCTTCTCGAGGATCATGTCGAGAAGCTGGGTGACGTCGTCAGTGGTGACTGCCGGATCCGTGGTTGCGTACCCTTCTCTGGCACTCGCGAAAATGTAGGGAAAGTCGAGCGTTTCGTCGTTGGCACCAAGTTCCACGAACAGGTCAAACGTCTCATCCACAACGGCATGGGGGCGGCAATCCTGACGGTCAATCTTGTTGACAACCACGACTGGCTGAAGCCCGACTTCAAGCGCCTTCTTCAACACGTAACGCGTCTGCGGACGTGGTCCCTCGAAAGCGTCAACGAGGACCAGTGCCCCGTCGGCCATCTGCAGAACTCGCTCGACCTCGCCGCCAAAGTCGGCATGGCCGGGCGTATCGATGATGTTGATTTTCACGCCCTTCCATATCACCGAAATGTTCTTGGCGAGGATCGTGATGCCGCGTTCGCGCTCCTGATCGTTGGAGTCGAGAATGCAGTCCTGCGCGAGTTCTGACTCACGGAACTGGCCGCACTGTTTGAGCAGGCAGTCGACGAGAGTCGTCTTGCCGTGGTCGACGTGCGCAATGATGGCGATATTTCGAATGTCGTGACGTCGCATGGGCGGAGGGTGGGCGTACTTGAGGAATGGGCGACTCTGTCACGAATGGCAGAAGCCGGTGAGAGTGGGTTGCGGCCTGTCTCGAGCCAGTCAATTGGTCGAGTCGAGCAGGGTGACTCTCAAAAGAAAAACAGCTCCGATCCGCAGACCGGAGCTGAGGGCAAGGGGAGCAGTCTATCAATCCCTTCCGCCGCTAAAAAGTGCCGATTCCAAAATCCAGCTATCTTGCCGAGACTTCGCGACGGGCGACGACAGATTCGGCCACCGGCGAGCTGTTCTTTGACTTGCTCTTCTTCTCGGCGAGCTTCTGAGATTTCTCGGCCAGCTTTCGGGCTGACGCCAGCTGATTCTGAGTGAATTCCGGGATGTCCGGCAGGCCTCCCAAACGACGGAACTTCATAGCTGCAAGCTGTTTCCAGCTTTTGTCGCTGGCCATGTGCCACGCTGCAGCCTGAGCGACCTTCTGATGAGTTTTCCCGCTCGCCACCGTTGTCAGCAGCTCGAACAGTGCCGGATCTTTGCTGAATCGCTCGACCGGAAAAATTCGATATTCCATTCGTGAGGTTGGAGTTGGCCGCCCGTGTTCGAGACAGACTGTTTTGACCGGAATTCGGACAATCTTTCCGGGAGGGACGGAGAAGATGGTGCCTCCCGACTGGCCGCTGTTCGATGCTCCACCGCCAGTGGACTGACCACCCTGGCTCTGACCGCTGCCCTGCCCTTGGCCGCTCTGGTTGTCGAAGCTGTCAAATATTCCCTGATTCAGCACGTGAACGCCGACGAACGCGTCGGGCATCTGCAAATTGAGCGGTTTCCCGGACTTGTTCTCGACCAGCAGGTTTCCGATAGCCTCGTCCTTTTGA
>JBLFXD010000141.1:0-10918 GCA_047611045.1 Planctomycetaceae bacterium
CACATTGCTCTTGACGCCTCACACTGGGCTGAATGAACAAAACACCGACATACCCACCTCGCATCCAGCCCTGATTCACGGATCGACATCTAGGTTTCTCGGTGGCGAAGCGGCACTCACTCAAAACGCGCCGCTGGCGCCCGGCGAAACGCTCGAATTCGACACCCGACCGTACCAATTACAAAGCAGCCTGCCGGTGAGGATCGTGACGCTTTGGACGGGCGAGGTGCTTCCGGCATCGTGCAGCCTGTCCGAGCGGCCATCGGGGACGTCATCTCGTTTTTCCGCGAAGCTCTTTGGGGACTCGAGGTTGCCGGAAGTCGGCCTTCGGGTGTCAGACGTGGCGACAATCCTCCAGCCTGTTGGAACGTGGGATGTTTGTCCCGCTGATTCTCGCGTGAGGCCGGCGGGTGTCTGGCAGGACGTCAGAAGCGGCATTGGCGAAAACGGCAGCGTCGTGGTTCCCGATTATGTCGACGTGTTGACGAGAAAATTCTGGAATCGACGAGCCATTCAGCTACCGAGGCCCGCGAAAGCGCCAGCGGGAAATGGTTGTCTGGTTGTTTTGTCCGGGCAATGGCCAGCGGACGTGCCGAGTGCGAAAAGTCTTTCACCGCGAGACGAAATTCGCAGCGGTGGATCTCTCAAATTTGTTTTCGTCGACGAATGCGGCGTGCGAGGTCGGATCGAAGTTTCCGGGCGGGGCGGGAAGCGGCGGATCGTGTTTCCGGACGACCGTGTGAAGTCTGCAACGGTCGGGACGCAGCGACTTCAAATTCGGTTGCACATGGATCGTGAGCTGACTTTCAGCAGCAACGGAGTCATCCTGGTGAAAGTGCAGAAACGGATCGGGGACCTCGTTGCGATCGAAGTCGAAGGTCCTCTGCTTCCGTCGTCCAACGATAAACGGGACCGGCCGCATGCTCTTTTCGTTCACGAGCCGTTTGTTCGACGTACGAATCGAGAATCCAACCGATCGTCGAGTATCAGAACAAGCATCGAGAATTCTGTTCGGAATACGACAGACTCGGATCGAGTCGTTCTGAATTCGGGAGACGAAATCTACGGATTGATCAGCGAAGCCGCCGCCGCCGTTTCCGTTCTTCCCCGCGGCAAGGGGCATCGTCTATTGCTCGACCGTAAAGAGATTGCTGCCGTTTGTTTCGGCCGGCCAAAGCCTGCCGCGCGGATGCCCGTAACGGGAGAGTTCGCTCAAATCGATCTCGTCCCGGATGCGTCCTGCTCGTTGGGCGGGACTGAAGAAGCCTTCTGGATCCGGTCGACGATTCGGCAAGCGACCGACGACGGATTGGTGATGCAGCACCCGCTGCTGGGGAATGTGACTGTCAGCTGGGAAATGATCCGCCGAATCACGCCGCTTTTCGCAGGCTCGTATCGATTGCTTGATCCCGGGCCACGGCATCTCGGGAATGGGTATCGCGAATCTTTCAGCCGAGTCCAGCCGGACGGGACGGAATTGAGTTTCAACTTTCAGGTTGCCACCGAACAGCTTGCTCAACCGACTTTTCTTACGGCCGACATTGCCGAGTTGATCCCGTCGGGGCCTGGCACGCTCAAGGCAACGCCGTTTCTCGACGAAGTGCGTGCGGGTTTTCTCTCGACCGGCGTCTTCCTGAATGGCGAACTGGTCGGAACGTTGAACGAGTTGATCACCGTACGATCGCCAGCGGTTGACCCCGAGCGAGTGAGAATGCGGCTTTCCGCTCGGTTGCTGAGAGCCAGCGAGAACTCAATCGAAATTCGGCAGAGGTCGGCCAAAGACGACGACGCCAGCTTCGACGACTTCGAGATCCGGGCGATCGCCATCGAAGTCGAGCGCACTGTCGACTTCGAAGAGTAGGCTCGTTCCAGGCTTGATTCACTCGCGGCCTCGCCGCACTTCGCTTACTTGGTTGCCGCTTTCGCAGCTCGGGCTTTCGCCTGAGCCTTCGCGATGTAAGCCTTTGCTTTGGCTTCGTACGGTGGGAATCGCAGCCCGACTTCCTTGGCTTCTTTAAGAGCCTTGTCGAATGGAACTTTGTCGGTCAGGACTCGATGAACGAGCCAGATCGCGCCGACTCGATTGGCTGATGCGCAGTGCAGCAGGACTGGCTGTTTCTTTTTGTCGCCGAGCACTTTGAGCGACTTCTCAAAGATTTCGTCTTTGAGTGAGTCGGGGGCCGCAAACGGCAAGTAGTGGTACTCAAGGCCGAGCCCTTTCAGGACACCTTTCTCGTCAAAACGCATTTCACCAGGCATTCGCAAATTGATGACCGTCTTGATGCCGTCTTTCTTGGCGATCGCGAAGTCGTCGGCAGACGGCTGTCCGGCCAGGTAGACCTTGCCAAGTCGATGTACGTTGTAAGTGCTGCCAAAGTTGCAGGCTTCGAGCTTCGGCGCTTTCTTGTCCTTTGGATCAGTCTTCGCGTCTTCTGCTGTGGCCGGAAAAGCCATCAGGGCGAGAAACGCAACGGTCGCAAACAGTCTTAAAGTTGTCTTCATGGCAGGGCTCCAATGAGCAGTCAGGGAGGGCTGTTTCGGGGGGCGTGCCGGCTTCGAATGGTGGGTAACCGACAGGTCGGACCATAACAATCGACGTTGCGGAAACACATCATCCGTTGCATCGTGGCAACTCTGGTAACGGGCGAAGTTTCGAGACTGTGGCAAAACGGAGGCCAGTTGATCGTTCAAGTCGCTGAAGATTTGCGGTCACCCGTCCAGAACGTTGTTTTGCGGTTGAGTATTTCGCGGCAGCGGTACAATGCTTGCTTCGCGGGTCGTGTATCAACAACTTTACGGTGTATGCAGTCGCAGGTTGACGGGACGTGCTCCCGGCCACCTCTCAAGGCTTGAGCCAGCTCTGGAGATCTTATGATGGATACCGTCCGCGTCGAGCAACTGGTCACTCAGTGGGAGGAGTTGCTGGCGCAGGGGCAGTACATCCCCCCCGAAGAGCTTTGCATGAGCTGTCCTGAACTTCTCGAAGAAGTGCAGAAGCGAATCGACGAAATCGAACCGCGAACCGGCGAAGAAACTGCAACGGCGGAAGTCGGCGGAATGGCAACCGTCATCGAACCGGAAGGTCCAAGGAATTCGGACACCGGCGCGCTGGTGCTCAGTCAGTCTTATCGGAAGCTGCGTTTCCACGCTCGAGGCGGCCTCGGTGAGATCTACGTTGCCGACGACAGCGAACTTCAACGCGACGTCGTGCTGAAATTTATCCGCCCGAAACATCGAGACCGCCGCGATTGTCGCGAGCAGTTTCAGCTCGAAGCAGAAGTCACCGCGCGACTCGATCATCCCGGTGTTGTGCCGGTTTACGGATTTGGAAAAACTCCGGACGGTCGACTCTGCTACGCGATGCGGTTTATTCAGGGTGAAACGCTCGAAGAATACATCGCGAAGATGCACTCGCCGACGGTCGAGCAGGACGGGAAACGAGTCAAGCAGGATCCAGTTTTCGCCAAGAGTCGGTCGGTCGAGTTTCGTGGACTGCTTACTCAGCTTTGCACGGTCTGCAACACCATCGCGTACGCACACAACCGAGGGATTTTGCATCGCGACATCAAGCCGGAAAACATCATGCTCGGCAAGTACGACGACACCCTGGTCGTCGACTGGGGCCTGGCGATGCCGATTAACCGCGATGAGACCGCTCGAGCCAGCGGTGAGCAAACACTGATGCCGAGCAGCGGTTCGGGAAACAGTTCCGGTGGAACGACCGGCGGCCCGGTGGGAACTCCTGCCTACATGAGTCCTGAACAGGCTGCCGGAATTGTCGGGCTGGGGCCGGCGACGGACATCTTCTCATTGGGAGCAACCCTCTACAAAGTGCTGACAGGACGAGCACCGTACACCGGCGATTCAGCTCGCGAGGCGTTGACGAAGGCTCGGCATGGAAACTTCCCTAAGCCAAGCGAGAAGCGGAAAGACATTCCGCGAGGTCTCGAAGCGATCTGCTTGAAGGCGATGGCCGTTGATCCCGACGATCGTTATCTCACCGGTGTTGAAATGTCGTCCGACATTGAATGCTGGCTGGCAGATCAGCCAGTCATGGCGTTGAAGGAACGTTGGTACGCGCGCTTCGGACGCTGGACGAGACATCATCAAGGACTCGCTCAAACGTTGCTGACGTGCTTCCTGCTGGTCGTTGTTAGCCTGACTGTGTGGGGAACGTCCGCCGTCAACGCTCGCAATAATCTTGTGAAGACACGCGTTGAGTCGCTGAATGCGGAAGGTCGATTCCACGAACACGTCATCGTCTCAGACTTCGATGACTTGCGACGTGACATCCGACTGCTTGTTGGTCGTCCAGTCCTAACTGAAACAGCGCTGGCTCTTGAAAGCGGCGAGCTGACTGAGAAACAGCAGTCGGAGATGCAGCGACTGTTCCGAGAGTTCATGGCACAGAATCCGAACTACATCCAGGTGCGCTATCTGGCGAACGATGCAGAAGGGTTCGAGAAAATGCGCATGGACCGCGAAGTTCCCGGTGCCGAGCCTGAGTTGATCCCGGCAGAACGGCTGCAGCCGAAGGGCGACCGAGGATACTTCCGAGACACCGTCAAACTGGCGAGGAACGAAGTTTACCTTTCCAGCATCGACATCAACCGCGAGCAAGGTCGTTACCAGTGGGATCGTCCCGTGGTTCGAGCGGGTGCTCCGGTTTACGACCCTGCCAGCAGCCGAGTGTTGGGAATTGTCGTCATCAACATTCACTTTGGCCGGATCATCGAATCTTTGGAGCAGCAGGAAACGGATGGGCTGCGAGTCTTCCTGACCGATGAAGAAGGTCGTTTCCTGCGGTTTCCTGACCAGCGTGATGTCGAGTTCTGTTTCGAGCGGAAGATCGAGTACCCGATGGAGTCGCTGTTCGCCGAGCTGAAAAACTTCCGAGCGATGAAGGATGTCGAAACTCGCGAGTTTGACGTCACGCCACAGGTCTCGATTCTCGTGACAGGAATACAGGCTCAGGGCACTGCCGAATCACCACTCAGCAGCGTGCTTGGCGAAATCATGAAGGACCCGCAGTTCAGGAATCTGCGAGTCGAAGAAAGCAAGTATTCTGAGAAAGACCTGACCGCAGAAACCGGCAACGACGCTCGTCCGATGGCCATTCTGGTCGGCGACGAAACAACCGACGCCGACATCCTTCAGCAACGCTTGAAGGAAAAACTCGGCTCGCGATTCTCGGTCTCAGTCCTGCCTGGCCTGGACCCAACAATGAGTCACGCCATCTACGCCCGCAAACTCTTCTTCGACGAAAGCTCCCCCGACCGCTTCCTCTGCCTCCTCCTCGTCATGCCTTACGAGTGACGAACTTAGCTGATTGGGGGAATTGGCACAGAGTCCTTTGGCGCGGAATTGCTTGTCATTCTTCATGAATGCATGAGATGTGCTGGCACCTTCGACGAGTCAACTCAACGTTAGCAATGATTGAAGGTGCTCGGCGAGGTCGGCGGTGGCGACGTTGGTCTGGTCGCCTCGGACTTGCAGGTTTTTGACCTGCCAGATGCCTTGTTCGAATTCGTCGGTGCCGGCGATGACGGCGACTTTGTGGCCTTTCTTATCGGCGTACTTCAGTTGCTTGCCGATCCCTTTGGCTTCGGGAAATACTTCGACTCGCAGGCCAGCGAATCGAAGTGTGCGGGCGATGGCCAGGTAGTCGACTAAGTGTGCGGCATCGAATTGTGGAATGAAGATTTCCGCGGGCGTCGAGGCGGACTCGACCATTTCCATCGACTCCATTGCGGCGAGCAGTCGGTCCAGGCCGAGGCTGGCTCCGATGCCAGGCAGTTGCTGCTTTGTGAACAGGCCGGCGAGGTTGTCGTAGCGGCCGCCAGAACAGACGCTGCCGATCGTCGGCAGGTCACCCAGGAACGTTTCGTAGATGGTGCCGGTGTAGTAGTCGAGGCCTCGCGCGATTGACAGGTCCAGCCCGACTCGCCCCTGCGGCAGTCCGACCTTCGCACAGCAATCGAAGAGTTCTCGCAACCTCGCAACGCCTTCCAGGCCTGCTTCACTGCCCGCGAGCATTTCTTCGAGTGACGTCAGAATCTCACCGGGCTCGCCGGTCAGTTCGGCGAGCTCCAGAACGCTGGCGGCCTGTTCGGCAGTTGTGCCGACAAACTCAACCATCTCGGCAATGACTTTCTCGCGGCCGATCTTTGGAAGCTTGTCGAGTGACCTCAGCACGCCAACCGACTTGTCAGTCAGTCCCACTTGTTCGAGCAGACCGTTTAGCACCAGTCGGTTGTTGATGCGAATGTTGAATCTTTCAAACCCGATTTGCTCCATCAGGTCGTTGATGACGAACAGAGTTTCGATGTCGGCGGTGTTGGAAAGTGTGCCGATCGTGTCAAAGTCGCACTGCATGAACTCGCGGTAGCGGCCCTTCTGAGTGTTCTCGCCGCGCCAGACTTTTCCGATGTGATACCGCTTGAACGGTGTTCCCAATTCCTGTGAGTACTGAGCCGCGAATCTCGCCAACGGAATCGTCAGGTCAAAACGCAAGGCGACGTCCCGGTCGCCGTGATCGGTGAAGCGGTAAAGCTGTTTGTCGGTCTCGTCGCTGCCTTTGCCGAGCAGGATTTCCGTGTACTCGAGCGCCGGAGTGTCGATCGGGCTGAATCCGTAGCTGCGATAAACTCGCTGAGCCGTTTCGATCAGCTGCTCGCGAGCGATCATGGCGTTGGGCAGGTAATCCCGAAATCCCTTCAGGGTGCGGGGTTTGATGAGGTTGCTCATTCGTCAGAATTTTCCAGCATGTAGGTCAGGCTGTGCCTGACGGAGTCTCAAAAACGTGGCCAAAACATGGACGGCAGCGGAGCGTAACGTCGTCAGACCGGTGCTCTCAAGGCAGGGCAAAACGCGTCACCACGAACCATTCGACGGTTCCGAGTGTTCTGATAGACTCCTCGCCGTTTGACGACCGACGCACCAAAGCTGGTTGCGGTTCACAGTACATCATCGCCGCCTGCGGCGCAGCTACTCAGGAATCAGTTGATGAGCGATCTCCCCTCTCTGCCCGCAGGATTTAAGGCTGCCGGGCTGCACTGCGGCATCAAGAGTGACGGCAACAAGTTTGATCTCTGCCTGATCACGTCGGACCGACCAGCTTCACTTGCCGGCGTATTCACCCAGAACAAAGTTTGTGGTGCCCCAGTAAAAGTTTCGCGGCAACGAGTTCCGCGCGCGACCGGCCGAGCCGTCATCATCAATTCAGGAAACGCCAACGCCTGTACGGGCGAACGAGGCGACGCGGACGCCCACTGGATGACCGAGCAGACAGCGGCAGCGATCGGTTGCGACACCGAAGACGTCGTGGTTTGCTCGACAGGAATCATCGGTCACTTCCTGCCGCTCGGCGTTCTCGAGTCGGGAATCGCCTCCGCCGCAAGCCAGCTGGCACAATCACCTGAAGCGTTCAACGCGGCCGCTCGCGGCATGGTGACAACGGACACGTTCGCCAAGCAGACGACACGAACGATCGAGATCGACGGAACGACCGTCCGGGTCAGTGCGATGGCCAAAGGTGCTGCGATGATCGGTCCGAATATGGCGACGATGCTGGGCGTTGTCATGACGGACGCCGTTCTGACTTCGGAAGAGACGGACGCCATGTTGAGGCATTCGGTGAATCGAAGTTTCAACTGCATCAGCGTCGAAGGCCACACCAGTACCAGCGACACGGTATTCCTTTTCGCAAACGGAGCCGCTGGACACGCCGAGCTCGACGATGCCGGGCGAGCGACTCTGCAATCGGCGATCGACGAAGTGACCATGGAGATGGCTCAGGCAATCATCCGAGACGCCGAGGGCGCCGACCATTTTGTCACGATCGACGTTGAAGGAGCCCGTACTCGGGACGAGGCGCACTGCATCGCCAAAGCGATCGCCGAGGGAGCGTTGGTCAAAACCGCAATCACCGGAGCGGATCCGAACTGGGGACGCATCGTCTCGGCGGCCGGGTACTCAGGAGTCGAGATGAAGGAAGAAGAGATCAGCCTGCTGATCAACGACGTGCTGATCTACGAAGCCGGGACTCCCACTGAGTACGACGAAGCCTCACTTTCTCAATCGATGCGCGAAAATCGCGACGTCTCAATCAATCTTAAACTTTCGCACGGCGACGCGTCGGTCCGATTCTGGACAAGCGACCTGACCGCCGAGTACGTCCGCCTGAATTCCGAATACACAACGTAACTGGTGTCGAATGCCGGAATTGGAAAACGAAGCGTGGGGCGAACGGCTGCTGACTCTCGGGTTGGCTGTTCAGACTCAGGTCGTGCGTCTCGTTCAGAAGGCTTTTCGAGACGGAACCAGCACTCTGGCCGAGGCAGTGTGCGAGGAAGGCGGCGATCGGATCTACCGAATCGATCGCGAGGTTGAGTCGACGATTGAAGAAGCGATTGCCGACTGGCCCAACGAGTGTTTGCCGCTGCTGCTGATTGCGGAA
Organism: Planctomycetaceae bacterium; assembly: GCA_047611045.1. Taxonomy (GTDB): domain Bacteria; phylum Planctomycetota; class Planctomycetia; order Planctomycetales; family Planctomycetaceae; genus JABMPE01. The sequence continues at coordinate 8,459 of JBLFXD010000141.1, forward strand.
GGAATGGGCAGCGACGGACGGATGCTGTTCGGAGATCCGCAGCAGGCACCGCGTTGGCGATTGATCATCGACCCGATCGACGGCACTCGGATGTTGATGTACGACAAGCGGTCGGCGTGGTTCCTGGCAGCCGTGTGTCTGGACAAGGGGGAAGCGACGACGCTGGCTGACTCTGTCGCGTCCGTGATGGTCGAGCTTCCTCCGAGCAAGCAGACGATGGCGGACGCCTTCGTGGCGTCGCTCGGTAAACCAACGCGCGGACTACGTTTTTACGTCGACGAGTCACAGCCGCCTTTAATCAACGATGCAGTCGAGTTCCCCGTCAGACCGAGCAGCAAAGTCGACCTGCAGGATGGCTTTGCGACCGTACTGAGTATGTTCCCTGGAACTCGACAGTTGGCTGCGGATCTTGCGGAACGGATTGCCGAAAGCTGCGGCGTGATGACAAGTCTGCCGACGGTCTTCGACGATCAATACATCTCGTGCGGCGGCCTGATGTACCAACTGATGACCGGCCGTGATCTCTGTTGTCTCGATCTTCGCCCACAGTTCAATCAGATTCTCGGTCGCTCCGGCGACGAACGATTCATCGAGTCACACCCCTACGACCTGGCTGGGTTGCTGACTACTCAGTCCACTGGGGTCATCATGACGAACGGTCTTGGTCAGCCGTTGAACGCACCGCTTGACGTCCACACCGGAGTCGACTGGTGCGGCTACGCGAACTCGCACATCCGCAACCTGGTCGAGCCGATCGTGCACGAATGGCTGGCCGAGTATGGAATTGCGAAGACGCAGTGAGCGTGCCGAGCCTGACCTGTCTCGAGTAATGTGTAGGGTATGTCAAGCGCAGCGCCGGCGTACCATTTTGAAGACGGTCGTTCGAATGGTACGCCGGCGCTGCGCTTGACATACCCTACGGAGGCGATGGTCGTGGTGAGGGAATGTCTTGATTAGAAGAGCCGTCCTTTGGTTGGTGGCGCGCTTTCGGACGGCGTCGCTTCGTCCTCGGTTTGTGCTTCAAACATCTCGAACAGTTGATCTTCGGAGAGTACGGTCACACCGAGTTCCTGAGCTTTATCCAGCTTGCTTCCTGCCGCCTCGCCAGCGACCAGGAAATCCGTCTTCTTCGAGACACTGCTTGATGCTCGGCCGCCGTGCTGCTGAATCAGCTCTTTGATTTCAGTTCGAGTGAACCGAGTCAGAGTTCCGGTAACGACGAGCGTTTTTCCGTCCAGCTTTTTGACGATGCTCTCATCTTCCTCTGGAACGGGTTCGCCCATGTTGAGGCCGAGGTCTCGGAATTCTTCAAGCGTGCCACGACCGATTTCGGATGAGAAGAAGCTGAATATTGACGCTGCGATGATCGGCCCGATGTCGTCGACGGCCGCCAGTTCTTCTTCGGTCTTTTTGAGGATCTCGTCGACCATTCCGAATTTCGAAGCCAGAATCTGCGACGTTCGATTTCCGACGTGTCGGATGTTGAGGCCAATCAAAAGCCGCCAGAGTGGCTGCGTCTTCGCTTTCTCGATTGAATTGAGAAGGTTGTCGACGGATTTCTCGTTGGTCCGTTTCTCGGTGAGTAAGTCGTCGCGTTTTTCGTGCAGTCGATAAACGTCTGGCAGACTGGTCAGTAGCCCTTTCTCGACCATCGATTCGATTTGCTTAATGCCAAGCCCTTCGATGTCCATCGCGGACCGCGACGCGAAAAACTTCAGTGTTTCACGAAGCTGCGCCGGGCAGCTTGGATTCTGGCATCGGATGTAGACTCCACCGTCATCCTGCAGTACTTCCGAGCTGCATTCAGGACATTTGTCGGGGAAGTCGAAGGGCTGCTGACTACCGTCTCGAAGTTGCGGCTCGACACGGACAATGTGCGGAATGATCTTTCCGGCTTTCTCAACGACCACAGTGTCGCCGACTCGGATATCCAGCCGGTTGATTTCGTCACGGTTGTGAAGGCTGGATCGAGAAACCGTTGTCCCGGCAATTTCGACTGGCTCAAGATTCGCGACCGGCGTCAGTGCTCCGGTCTTGCCAACCTGGATAACAATGTCGACGACTTTGGTGGTCGCTTCGTAGCGTTCCCACTTGTAGGCGATCACCCAGCGAGGAGCTTTGTTGGTGCTTCCGAGTTCGGCCTGCTGTTCGAGGTTGTCGACTTTGATGACCAGTCCGTCGACTTCGAAATCGAGTTCATGCAAGCCTTCCATCATCGCTTGTGCATGTTCGAGCACCGCGTCGATGTTGGGAAATGTTGCGGTGCCGGGACTTGTCGGGATGCCAAATCCTCTGGCAAGCTGCAGAAAGTCGGAGTGGCGTTGTGCGGTGACACCTTCGGAATACCCGATGCCGTGAGCGAAGAATCTCAATTTTCGCTCCGCACAAACTTTCGGATCGAGAGTCTTCAGACCGCCAGCTGTTGAATTTCGAGTATTGGCGAACGGTTGCTCGCCAGCG